>JAACEC010000122.1 GCA_011682715.1 Pseudomonadota bacterium | reverse complement strand
TTGCTTTTTTCTTCCTATTCAGAAATAATGTGCTATAAAAGAAAAAACGAGTTAGTTAAGGTGGTTATAATCTAACTGCGCGAAACATACATTATGCTTTAAACAATTTATATATAGGGGAAAATGAATTTGAAAAATACTAAAGATGAACTCCCAATATTCCCTGAAGGATTGCCTATTATAGAGGATACTGAAGATTTGCCAACGCTCAAATTGTCTCCCGACAAAATAATAATTTCCGCAGAACATGTTTTTGAAGCGAAGGAGGTTCGTTCTGTATCAAATATCGCACAAATATGCAGGTGGATTTTTAATTATCCTGAACGTAAATTTTACCTTTTTTTAATTGAGGGAATTAAGGAAAATAGAGATCTCATATACAATATTGAAAAAAATGGTATTTTAGCATCAACAACGGAAAGACATTTTTATAAACATCCAAGTGATCAACCTAAAGATTTTATCAGATTTCATCCTAACGAGATAGAATTCGATTGGGAAAGAGAAATTGTTCAGAAAGGACCGAAATATATACGGTTAGAACTAAATCTTTCTGAGCGCAAAAGAAGAGAGCTTGAAATTAAAGAAAAGATGGACACCGAGAGAGAAGCTGACTTGAATCCTCTAGAAATAAAGCCCAATTTTATGGGAATTGGTATAGATGTAAATAAAGCGTTAAGATGGGTCAAAAAATTATTCAGTAGGAAAAAATAGAAATAAGGAATTTTAACGCTTACTTATAGGATATGAGCATAACAAATCGTTTGAGAATCGACGGGAAAATGCTGCCGCATTTCCCGCGTCTCAACTCTATGTTATATGAAAAGAATATATGGAAACAATTGGAGATATTCTAACAAAAGATGATCTTTTCAGTCATTTGGTAAGTTTGCGGATGGCAGCAATTTACGATATTTTCGCACAAGTATGTTTGCATAACTTTATTAAAGAATGGGCAAAGGGAAGAATAGATCCGGAAACTTTAACTACTGATTTGCCAGAAGGAACCATTACATTTAAACAATTTATGGATCAACTCTCAAAAGCTGGTAAACAGGCTCAGGTTGAAACAAAGCGTAATGCTAATCGTGCGCTAACAAGATCTTATTTTAAGGAAGTCTTTAGGATTACTCAATCATTTTGTTCAAAAGGAACTCAAAAAAAGATAATTTTAGCCGAACCATGGTACCAATTCGCTCGGATTCTCGTTAATTCTCTATCTCACAACTTTAGAATTGAATATCGTCCAGCTGATAAAAAATATTTACCTGTAGTATATAGGAATGAAACTTTAGATATTTCCTTGGATAGAAAGCCAGTCAAAATGCGATTAAAAGTTCTTTTAAGCATATCAGATGATATAATTGCCTTTGTCAGAGATAAATTAAGATAGAAACTATATAATGAATAAGGTTAGATTGTGTGAGGCACGAACCACAATCTGAACCGTTAACAAACCAATCCAGCGGACGCTAACGCGCCGCTGATTTTTGTGTTATGCCGCTATAATTAATAAAGAGGTATTATGGGTTTGATTAGACCACGATTGACTGATTACTACGGAATTCATAAGAGCCAATCTGAATTAGATTTTGCGATTCAGTTTTTTGATGAGGATATACCTCTTTATGTAGATCCATTTCTTCTATGGAAATCTCCATCTCAGCAAGATCAAGCTTTGCATACAGCGATAACAAATTCATTCAATTATCTAAATTATTTATTGAAAAAAGATAGAGTAGATGAGGCAGTATCAACACTGATTAGTATCTCTGAGTGTCAGGAGGTTGGTCTTGGTGTATCAAAAACAAGGAAAGGAACTCGTATAGGACAGGCAAAAGCAAAGTCTATATTAGATCTTTATAGAGATATTCAAAAATATAGCCAGTTTGGATTTACACATTTCGAAGTTATTCAACTTTACATTGCTGGTATCTCAAAAGACAGAATAAGTGATATCGCATGCAGTTATATTAAATCATTTCTCATAGATTATACGATTGAGCAGTGTGAACTGAATGGAATACCAACCGAAGAGGTTGTATTAGAAACCATTTATAACTACAAATCAAATTCATTAGACATTGATCAGAAAGCCTACTTGCCAGTCAGTCCTGTCACGAAGAAACCAATTATATTTACACCCAAACGATGGCTACGCTTCAATCCATGGATAAATTTTGAAGACTATTATCGATCCTATTGCCCAAGGGATGAAATTTTTAATCCTGATGAGCCGGAAGACCGTGTAAAAGTTCTCAATTACAATAGAGAAAACTATGGTGTAGTAGAGGAATATATAAAATACAAAGATAGAACTTCACAGGATTGCAAGAATGATCCTCTATTTAGTCAGTTGCCGGTATTGTCTGCAAAACGCAAGTTAAATGAAATTAAAAAATTAAATACTGGAAAGAGCGATGGAGCAGATAAGAAATACGAAGATCTATCAGCTGATCTAATGGCATCATTGTTTTATCCTCATCTAGATTTTGCGCAAACACAAAGTAGAACTGAATCAGGAAGACATATCAGGGATTTGATTTTCTATAATAATAGAGGAGTAGACTTTTTAGATGAAATTTTTTCTGATTATGGCAATCGACAACTGGTATTTGAAATGAAAAACGTGCAAAAAATACATAGGGAGCATATTAATCAGTTAAATCGTTACCTACAAAGCGGTATTGGTAACTTTGGAGTGTTTCTTACACGAAATCCATTGCCAAAGGCTATGTATAAAAACACTATAGATCTTTGGTCTTCGCAGCGCAAGTGTATCATTGCTATAACTGATGAAGATCTGAGGTTGATGGTTGATGTATATGAAAGCAAGCAAAGAGCACCAATTGAAGTTCTAAAGAAAAAATATATAGAGTTTAGAAGAAGTTGTCCTTCATAGAGGAGAAAGCATGAATCGAAGCAGTGTTGATAAATTTGAAAAGCTCTCAGGTCAGCTCATAAGTGTTTATGAAGAGGTATCGTTATTGTCGAAAAAAAACCAAACGATGCGGTAAATAAATTTAAGCTCAAATTTGTCAATAAACTAATTGAAGAAAGCAACGAATATCTTTCTGACAAATATAAGCCTTTTGAAGATTTCGATAACTTCGATGAAGATGATATCCCACAAAACAGTGATGTTGTCTTTATCCTTTCTCAATATTTGCAGTGTTTTGAAAAACTTCGTTCAGATAATGTAGTTATTCGAAGCGGTTATTGGTATTGGCAGGTAGAGAGGGCCGAGAATAACGAAGTAGATGAGAATGGAATGATTTTGATTCGCACCGTAAAACCAAAGAAACTTAAGGATTAATAAAATGACCAATAAAAAATACTATACTGCACCTGATAAAGCTTCTACTCATGATACAACCATGCCTCTTTTGCAAGCAATGTATGGCGAATTTAAGGAGATATCGAAGAAAAAGCCGGATTCTGCAGTAAGCAAAAGTAAAATTAAAATTACTAATCGACTACTCGAAAGGGTGAGAGTAGTATTGAAAGATGAAGAGTCTATTGATTTTTTAGATCTACTTGATGAGGATGATGTTCCTCAAGCAAGTGATGTTACATTGATCCTATCCCAGTATGTGGCTGCCATGAATGCTTTCCACGACAAATATTATGGATGGGATGGTACTGACCATAAATGGTTTGTTGAGGAACGATAAATACAAATTTTGGCATAACAAATCACTGCACTGGATTTTTACTCCGCTGCGCTCCGTAAAAACCAGTGAGTTTAGCGTTCCCGGCGCTGACTTCGTCCAGTTCCTTGTCCCGTCGCTCCGCGCCGGAACAACTGGACCCGACTGCGCGCGCCGGCTGTGATCAGGCCTTCGGCCTGCTCCCATCCGTCGTGCTCGCGGGTCAGCGCCGCGATTAGCTGCATAAGAGGAGAGATTGATGGATAAAGTAAAATTAATCAGACCTGAAAAAATCAATTTGAAAAATCATCCTGTATTGAATGAAAACTGGTTGCAAGATGTCATAGCAAAAAATCCAGAAATATTGGGATTGGGCGATTTGGTTCTAAAAGATAAAGAACGAAAACAACCTCGTGCTGGTCGTTTAGATATTCTGTTGCAGGATGCAGATATCAACAAGAGATATGAGGTTGAAATTCAATTAGGCAAGACAGACGAGAGCCATATAATCAGGACAATAGAATATTGGGACATTGAAAGAAAAAGATATCCTCAATACGAACACTGTGCTGTTATAGTTGCGGAAGAAATAACAAGCAGATTTTTAAATGTAATTAGTTTGTTCAATGGTAATATTCCGTTAATTGCAGTTCAGCTAACAGCATACAAAATTGGCGAGGAATACTTCTTAACATTTAACACTGTCTTGGACGAAATGAGCCTAGGATTAGTTGAGGAAGACGAGGAAGTTAGCGCAACAGCTGATAGGCATTATTGGGAAAACACGAAGGGAACACCCAAAACTGTAAAAATTGTAGATGAAGTGCTTGCAATTATTACCGACATTATTCCTGGATATGAGTTGAAGTATAATAAATTCTATATTGGATTAGCCCAAAATGGAAGTACTGATAATTTTATAATATTCCGAGCTAAAAAAAGTTTTATGAGAATGGAAATTCGACTTGATCATTCTGATGAGTTGGAAAGACAAATGGAAGAAAAAGGGCTTGATTTGATGGATTATGAAAAACGAGGCGGTAGATATCGAATTAAGCTATCAATGAACGATATAAAAAAGCATCGAGAATTCATTGGCAAGTTAATTCGCAAAGCAAAAGGGATAGAAGCAGAAATCAAAGACAATGATGAATCAAACACATAACAAATCACTGCACTGGATTTTTACTCCGCTGCGCTGCGTAAAAACCAGTGAGTTCAAGCGTTCCCGGCGACTTCGTCGCCGGGAATCGCGGCGTTGACTTCGTCCAGCACCTTGCCACAAGGCACTGGACCCGACTGCGCGCGCCGGCTGTGATCAGGCCTTCGGCCTGCTCCCATCCGTCGTGCTCGCGGGTCAGCGCCGCGATTATGCGTAAAGGAATAATGAACATATGAATGGCATTCAACAATGGCTTCAACTGTTTCAAGATGTGAGCTGTTTTTATCGCCAGATGCTCATGATTCCATTATGGGATAAATATCCCAATTATCAAAACAATGTAGTAGATTCATTGGCAATATTTCTCGAAGGTTATGCATTTGAGCGACAAGGAAGGCGACCCGATTATTTTCATGTTGCTGTTGACAGTTTGATTCGTTGCAGTAACCACTTAACCCCAATCTGTGTTTGGAATAATTTCAAACAATTACTTAACAACCAACGTCTTAATCATAGAAACAATCCCATCTACCCATCAAATAATCCTGACAATATTCAAAATATTAATAACAAAATGTCTGTTATTGAGGTTGTATCAAGCTTTCAAAATCCTGTTACATTATCGCAGAACATATATAATTTAATCATACATAATAATGATATAATTCAATCATTCAATTTTTTGAGAACCATTCGAGGTATTGGAAATAAAATCGCTTCTTTCTATCTAAGAGACCTGGTTGTAGTTTTAAATCTTAATCTCTCAAATGTTCAAAATAGGGTTTTACTACAACCAATTGATATTTGGGTTGAGCGTACTGTGAAGTATTTAGCTGGAAACCAAAATATGAATAAAACACAGGTTGCTAATTGGATAGTAACTAATTCACTTCAGTATAATTTGAACCCAGAATATATTAATATGGGTATCTGGTTTTATTGTTCTTTAATTGCTAATAGTGAATATAGGTTAAGTCAATCACTACAAAATATAAATGTAGCCCATTCTTTGGTCAAAGATTTTCGCTCAAGAATAACAAATGTATGTAAAAAATGTTAAATCGCATAATCGGGTAGCC
>JAACEC010000121.1 GCA_011682715.1 Pseudomonadota bacterium | reverse complement strand
TTTTTTTGAATCCAAGAATATTTAGTGATAGATTCGAAACAGTATAGTAATTATTCCCTCTCCTCGAGATTCCATATGTTCCTATTTTATTCCCTCTGGCAAAGACGGCAAAATTTGCGTAGGCAACGCTAAAAGAAATGATTAACACAAAAAAAAGTATATAAAGTTTTTTCATTGCTGATATATACCATTGATTTTGGTTTTAGTCAATATATTTATTGGAAGATACTCCGAGATTCGTAATAAAAAAGGGGCGATTCTATCGCCCCTCGAGGTAGTGAGAAAAACCATCACTTTACTAAGGAGATTTTGTGAGTAACTTTACCATCGCTAACAATATAGATACCACCAGAAAGAGATGTCTTCAAAGTTCTATATTTCCCCATGTATCTTCCACTAATATTGTAAACTTTTGCCCTTGTTATATCCAATTTCGAATCGGCTTTTACATTTTGTACATAATTACCTTTAATCCCGTTATATCTTTTTAAATTGACAACCGTTACCACATAGCCTTTCTTCGAAAGAACCACTTTATAAGAACCGTAACGGTAGAACGGTATTGATATGTTACCATCTCCATCTGTAAATCCGCTGCAAACTATTGAATCTCCTTCGATTAGGCTCACATAAACGTCCGCTATATCAGTATTTATTGTGATTACTGATGTCCCGTATTTGATATTGTAATTTAGCATCGAGGGATTTTCCGAATATGTTCTAAGAAGCGGATCGCCCAGGTAATTAATCGTATAATCGAAGTACAAATTATCGCCATAGATCCGATCAAATGCCTCACCCAAATATGCTGTACTATCGGAAAAGAGATTATTCAAAAGTCTTCCATAGGAGTCAGCTTCTTCAGGATTTCCAATGGATGTATTACCAATGTATGCCAAACCGCCGCCTGCTAAAAAGGCGTATCCCACACTTCCCTTTAAAGGTAACGCTCCGTATGAGGAAGTGGTTATATAAAAATCCGTTTTTACCCCTTTCATATTGTAGTCAAATATTCTATCACCGCAACAGATATATCCCGTACCGAGCCAGTTAAACCCACCGTTTTCCACATGTATAGTAATAAGATTTCCACTATTCAAGTCATTTATTGCATTTGTCCTGTTCAATTCGTCATCACCAACCCATCTCGGAAACGCTGTAAATGTATCTACCATAGGATTGAACAGTGACTTTGTATCTATCCATTGAGGCAAATTGCTTTTTAATTGCAAGCAATAAATCTGTCCTATGCCATCACCGACATCATTAATCGAAGCCCCCCAGAAATGCGTCGATAGTATCGGCATAGTCGTTTGATATTCTACCATACGATGATAGTAATCGATTAACGCTTCATTGCCGGACAAAGGAATTCTCCCGATTACAACATCAGGTATTCCGTTTACATTATCGACATTAATTCCGTTTATATATTCTCCGAATATTCCGTTCCCGTTTGCATCCCAATTACCCTCCAGGTCGGCGTAGTAGAGATCCGTAGGAATGAGAGCATCATTATACATACCGGCATACATTACCTGTCTGATGGGGACCTCTGAGGTATCACCGAGAATCATTATTGTGTTTATCCCTTTCACCTGATTCAAATACTGTATGAATACTCTTATTTTCTCCTGTCTGTCCCTTCCGAAATAACCGTTGTATATGGAACTCACAGTATAAACATATGTGGTCTCTCCAAGTGCATTATGCCACAAACTAAATGAATCTGCAGCCGGTAACAGATCTTCCGTTGTAATTATCGCCATTATTCTATGTGATTTAGGTACAGGTAACACACCACTGAAAAGTGTAAGCGGGATTATAATCACTCCGATTAAAGCTATCATTAAATTGGTTTTTCCCATACCCACCTCCTGATAAGTTTCATTTATTATTATGCAAATATCATGCCAATTTGATTTTAATCTAATCAGGGAAAACAGGGGTATTTGTGTAAACTATATTTTACAAATGTCAATATTATTTTACTACTGTGGTTTTTTATAACGATAAATAAATATTCCGTTTAGAAGAGTTAAAACGGATTTAACCCCCACATTTAACTTTTCACTTCCTATTTCTCCGTTCTCACCTCTTACGGTTGACATTTGAATGTAAATCAATATATTTATAGAGACTAAAAAGGAGACAATATGGCTTATATATATCTTGATAACATAACGGCGACAAAGCCTCACAAAGAGGTTGTGGACGCCATTACAGAATATCTTACGGATAAATATGCCCTTGCTACATCCCAATTTTCTCATTCCATGGGACTTGAGAACAAGGATGGTTATGATAACGCCCGTCATACTATAGCTGATTCCATCGGGGCAAATGATGAAAATATCCTATTCACATCGGGAAGTACCGAATCCAACAATCTTGCCGTAAAGGGTTTCGCAAGGGCAAATAAGAAAAAGGGAAATCATTTGATTACAACAGCCGTATCGGATAGATCCGTTCTGAACAGCATGAAAACCTTGCAAAAAGAAGGATTCGAAGTAACGATACTCCCTGTCGACGCCAATGGAAGAGTAAATTTAAACGACCTCTCCGCTGCCATAAAAGATTCGACTATTTTTTTCTCCTTTGAATTGGCAAACCATGAAGTAGGAACAATAGAAAATTACAAAGAGATCGTTGAGCTCTGCAAGAAGAAAGGAATTGTTGTACACATGGATGCATCCCTCGGCTACCTCCACTTACCTATTGATGTAAAAACACTTCCCCTTGATCTGATTACACTTACGGCAAAAAGAATCCACGGACCGATTGGTATAGGAGCACTTTATATTCGTCCCAATATAAAAATAACAAAACTGATGGACGGTGGATTCAACGAGATGAATTTGAGAGCCGGTAGCGAACCGGTTGCTCTTGCAGTAGGGTTTGCAAAGGCTGTGGAGCTTTTTGACAGAGAAAATGATGTTGTTCACACAGGGAATCTCAAAAGGAAATTACTGCAACTGCTCAGGGAAAGAATCGCTGAAATCAGTGTAAATGGCGATCCTGACAATGCAATGAGCAATGTCCTCAATGTTACATTCCACAAGGTGGAAGGAGAGAGCACCGCATTGTACTTCGACATGGAAGGAATCGAGGTTATAACAGGCTCCGCATGCTTCTCACAATCGTTGGAGCCGAGTTATGTCTTAATGGCAATGTACAACGATCATGAGAGGGCTCACGGTTCAATCACATTTTCATTCTCGCGATACAATACGGAAGATGAAATCGTTAAAACAGCGGATGCCGCAAAACGAATTGTAGATAAGTTACTTGAGATCAGTCCGTTGAAGTAGGAGATTATTATGTCATTACCATACGGGAAAAAATTACTTGAGCTTTTTAAACATCCCCACAATGCGGGAAAAATAAAGGATGCCGATGCAAAAGCCACCGAAGGTAGTCCTGCATGCGGAGATATGGTCACACTTTACCTGAAGGTTGACGAAAAGACACACGAGATAGAGGATGTAAAATTCGAATCGTACGGGTGCGCATCCAACATCGCCACAGCGTCTGTTATAACGGATATCGCTAAAGGAAAGAGCCTCGACGAGGCGAAGAAAATCACATGGAAAAAAGCCGCAGACGAATTGGGCGGGTTACCCCCCGTTAAAGTTCATTGCAGCGTATTGGCAGTGGACACTCTGAGATCAGCTATACGAAACTACGAAGAGAGTCATGGGATGATAAAGGACAAAGTCCCCACTACGAGAAACGATATCATCGAGCGGCTGAAACATGTAATGAACCCCATGAAGGGGCTTGATATTGTTAAAACGGGGCTCCTTTTTGATGTTCTTTTTGAAGATGGTAAAGTGACGGTAATTCTTGAATTGGAAGAGAGTAATCAATTTGCAGCTAATCTGTCAAATGAGATAATCGAAC
>JAACEC010000120.1 GCA_011682715.1 Pseudomonadota bacterium | reverse complement strand
AGATTATATACGGTTCCGCATTGCGGACAGATTCTTCTCGCCAAAAGTCTTTCGATTATTATTTTGCCATCTGCATTCATTGCTATAACCGCATCAACTTTCTCGTTCCGTTTTGCAAGCAATTTATCAAGCCCTTCGGCCTGTTTAACCGTGCGGGGAAATCCATCGAACAAAAATCCGTCGTAAGAACCGTTCTCATTCATCTTGCTCTCGATAAGCTCAATAATCATATTATCAGGCACGAGAGCACCCGTTTCCACGATATGTTTGATCTTTTTTCCAAAATCATCTCCGTTTTTAATACTTTCCCGTAAAATATCACCAGTCGATATATTGCAAAGATTAAATTCCTTTGAGATAATAACGGCTTGCGTTCCCTTCCCGACACCGGGAGGACCTAACAAAATTATATTCATTTACCTTCTACCTCTAATTTTGCCTTTTTTCACAAAACCATCATAATGCCTCATAACAAGATGTGATTCGATTGTATTCATCACCTCTATTACAACACCTACGACAATCAACAACGAAGTACCGCCGAAGTAAATATTGGCATGTGTCCAATTCATTACATAAATCGGCAGAATGGCGATAAATGTGAAAAATATAGCTCCCGGTAGCGTGATTCTTACCATAACATGATCGATATATTCCGCTGTTCTTTTACCGGGTCTTACTCCGGGAACAAATCCGCCGTACTTTTGCATATTATTGGCAATCTCTTCGGGATTTATTACCATAGCCGTATAGAAATATGCAAAGAAAATGATAAGTACCCCGTAAATCAGAATATATAAAGGTCCGGTGGGTCTAAACAGGTTAATTAACGTTTGTCCCCATGCAGCATCTCTGGCAAAAAACGCTACGATCGTATTTGGGAACATGAGTATGGATTGTGCGAAAATAATCGGTATAACACCTGCCGCATTTACATTTAGAGGTAAATGCGTGGCCTGTCCGCCGTATATTTTGTTTCCTATAACCCTCTTTGCATATTGAACCGGTATTCTCCTCTGTCCCTGTGTAACGAGAACAACCGCCGCAGTGACGAAAAAGATCAACACCAACAATACGATAAACTGAACCCATCCCATTGCGCCGGATATAACCATTCTCGTTATACTTAAACTCTGAGAAGGGAACCTCGCCACAATTCCGATTAAAATAAGGAGTGACATACCGTTACCGATACCCTTCTCCGTAATTCTTTCACCAAGCCACATAACGACAACTGCACCTGTTACAAGTGTCAGAATCGTCATCAATCGGAAGAGCATTCCCGGATGTGTAACCACGGAAACACCACTGGGGCTCTTCATACTCTCAATGAATATTGTCGTACCAAATGATTGAACCAATGCAACAAGAACGGTAAAATATCTTGTGTATTGAGTAATCTTTCTCCTTCCTTCATCTCCCTCTTCTTTTAATTTCGCGAGAGAGGGAATAACAGGAACTAAAAGCTCAAAGATAATAGCTGCACTGATGTAAGGCATGATTCCCAGAGAGAAAATAGTGGCTCTACTCAGTGCTCCACCGGTAAATATATCGTAAAATCCCAATATGGAACCGGAGTATGTACGCGCAAATGCACTGACCACTTCCTTTATGTTTACCCCAGGTATAGGGATATGTGCACCCAACCTGTAGAGTATGAAGATTCCCAGTGTGAAAAGAATTTTCTTTCTGAGATCCTCTATCTTAAAAGCATTTACCAATCCCTTTAACAATTATACCTCCTCTGTTTTTCCACCACTGGCTTCTATTTTCTCTCTTGCGGTTTTTGAAAAAGCATGAGCTTTAACCGCGAGAGGAATCTTAATATCTCCCTTTCCAAGTATTTTGACGGGTAAATTTCTCTTTACTATTCCCTTTTCAAAAAGAGATTCGATTGTAACTTCCTCGTTTTCGGAATAATATTCTGCCAATTTTCCTACATTCACTACCTGAAATTCTATTCTGTTAAAATTCTTAAAACCTCTTTTCGGTATTCTTCTCTGGAGAGGCATCTGTCCGCCTTCAAACCAGGGTTGAATGGATCCGCCGGATCTGGCTTTTTGCCCTTTATGACCTCTCCCCGAAGTTTTACCATTCCCCGATCCGGGACCTCTTCCGACTCTGAATCTCTTTTTTATTGCCCCCGGGGCCGGATGTAAATTCTTATCACTCATATCTGTCTCCTATTCGCCAATTTCTTCGACTTTTAACAGGTGTGATATACTGTTCACCATACCCCTTATTGCAGGAACATCTTCATGGATTACAACCTGATGCATTTTTCTTATACCCAGTGCTTTCAATGTTCTTTTCTGCTTCAAGGGTCTGTCTATCGCACTTCTGATTTGTTCTATCCTGAGCTTCTTCATCTTTTACCTCAGCTGTTTAATATTTTCAAAACATCCTCTTTTTTTCTCAATCCTCTCAGTCCTTCGAATGTAGCTTTTATTATGTTAACATCCGTATTGGAACCAAGAGATTTCGTAAGGATATTTTCGATTCCGGCGAGTTCCAGCAACGGTTTTATTCTTGTGTTTGCAATAACACCTGTTCCTTTGGATGCCGGTTTCATCAACACTTTACTGGCACTGTACCTCCCCAGCGTTTCATGGGGAATAGTACCGTTTATGACATTTACTTCAATTATGTTTTTTCTTGCATCTTCAATGGCTTTTCTCGTAGCATCCATTCTTTCTTTGGCTTTCCCCAAACCTATTCCGATATGCCCGTTACGATCACCTACAACCGCAATGACCCTCAATTTGAAGTTTTTGCCACCTTTGACCGTCTTGGATACTCTGGAAATGGAAACGATGTTCTCTTCAAGTTCCAATGATGATATGTCTATTTTCTTATTCACCATATCCTCCTACTTAAAATTCAAGACCGGCTTTTCTACAAGATTCGGCAAAGCTTTTTACCCTTCCGTGATATTTGTATCCTGCTCTGTCAAAGACAATCTTTTTTATTCCCTTTTCTACCGCCTTCTTGGCAAGAGCTTCACCTACCATTGCACTGATCTCTACTTTCTTTTTTCCCTTTAAACCGTCTCTCAAATCTTTATCATTGGAAGATGCCGAGACAATCGTCTTACCATTTGTATCATCGATAATTTGACCGTAAATATTGTTAAGGCTTCTAAACACCACCAATCTCGGGCTCTCCGGAGTTCCGGTCAAATGAAGCCTGATTCTTTTATGCCTTTTTAAGCGGTTTAAACGTTTTTCGCTATTTTTATCCATGTTGCACCTCTTTATGCTCCGGTCTTCCCGGCTTTTCTTCTGATATATTCACCATCGTACCTGATTCCCTTTCCCTTATACGGCTCGGGAGGACGGATACCTCTGATTTTATCGGCATAAAAGCCGACTGCCTCTTTGTCGATTCCCTGCACCTTTACTATCTCCGCCTTGGCTCCCTCAACCACAAAATTAATGCCTTCGGGTTTATTTATCAAAACCGTATGGCTGTATCCGACATTCAACTGAAGATCAGTCCCCTGCATAACCGCTCTATAACCGACTCCTTCAATGACCAATTTCCTTTCGAATCCTTTACTGACCCCGATTACCATATTGTTTATAAGTGCCCTGGTTAGTCCGAACAAAGCTTTGACATCATTGCTGTTAGTCTCCGTTGAGACCTTTATTACCTTATCTTTTATCTCGACTTTTATTCTCGGATCAAATATCTTGCTCAAAGTTCCTTTCGGACCTTTCACCGTTACGGTGTTTCCATCCTTTTTGACCTCAACCCCATCTGGCAATGTAATTGGTTTTCTTCCGATTCTTGACATGCTGACCTCCTACCAGACGTAGCAGAGAACTTCTCCGCCGACATTGTTCTTTTTTGCATTTCTATCGCTCATAATACCCTTGGAAGTGGATATAATGGCAATACCGAGGCC
>JAACEC010000119.1 GCA_011682715.1 Pseudomonadota bacterium | reverse complement strand
ATAAAATCGACCTGCCTTCCGAACATCGCACCTTTAACAAATGCCGATGCTACTCTAAGCCCGCTGTATGAACCGGGTCCGTTTGTTACACAGAAAGCATCGATATCGGCAGGATTCATATCCGCGTCTTTCAACAATTCCCTGAGATAATAATCTATCTTTTCAACATGTGATCTGAATGTATCGAATTTTCTGCCAATGGAACCATTTTTACCGTAGATTCCGAGATTTAAATTTCTTGTCGAACAATCAACTCCAATTACAACCATAAATATCCTCTGCCAATAGTTTAATACCCTTTACCGTCAAGTACCTGTCATATTCCGCATTCAAACGTTCCAGAAAGCGGGAATCTCCTCCGGTAGCGATTATTCTCTTAATATCATATTGTTCCGATAAATTTTTTACGGTACTTGCAATACCGTTTTTCAGAATATTGAATATACCCGATCCCACCGCATCTTCCGTATTTTTCCCCGGTTGTTCTCCTTTTATCTGTGAAGGATTTAAATCTATAAAATCCGATTTAAGATTTACACATTCAATTTGCGAATTATACCCCGGAAATATGAATCCTCCCTTGAAATTTCTTCCTTTAACCACATCAATAACAAACATGGTTCCGAACGAGATGATTATCCCGCTAATTCCGTTTTTTATCAGATAATAAACATTTGCAATTCTGTCCATCCCCATAGTCCCATATGACCAATTAAGTCTCTCCTTTACATCATCGCCCAGTACAATACTCTCCCAATTCATCTTTTTCAATTTAGAATAGCATTTAGATGATACAAAAGAAATTAGTACTTTGTTTACACCTGTCTTTCCTATAATTTCTATTAACTCCTTATCTCTGTCACAACTCACCGTAAAATAATCTTTCACTTTATCCTCGGAAATCACGGCAAGATGAAAATTACTATTACCAATATCCAATATCCCAAACATAACCTATTCTATTATATTTTTGGAAATATATCAACTAAACTTTTATATTTTTTATTCATAAATTCGTGAGTAAATTGTTTAGTCCCCTTTTAAATTCCTGATAAAACATCCGTTTTTTTATCTCTTTGCCTGTATATCATAAATAGAATTATTGAAAGGGGAATAACCAGTAAAATCAAACCTTCCTTTCCGCCTGCGTTGATCCTGAAATGAAACCTGTTGAAATAGGCAAGGAGATGAAAATAAATTTTCTCCGTGAAATATATCACTGCCACGATGTAGTTTGATAAAACCGGTGAAAATACATGAAAAATAATAGCCAGAATACCGAGAGTTATGATAAATGAGGTAAGCGGGATAAAAACTATATTGGCAATGGGCGTCATCACTGAAACCCAGTGGAAAAAATAGATCAAAACGGGTAATGTAAAAAAGGAGATAAAAACGCTTACCATAAACGGATACAGTATATTCTTTTGTATTCTACTCTTTACGGGAATGTTTACCAAATCATTGTAAATCAAAATGGCAAGCGTAGCGGAAAAACTGAGCAGGAATCCCGGTGTATATATCTGGTGAGGAGCTAAGAGTAAAATAATAAACCCCACGGCAAATAACAGGTTGTAAGAAGATACGTAACGATTTACCAAATACGAAATCATAATCACGCTTAACATTACGGAAGCTCTGAATGCCGAAACTCTGAAATTGATAAATATAAGATAGACGATAATTGCTAAGAAAACAAAAAAGGTCGTAAATTTCATATTCAAACGAAACAGTCTCGCCACAAGGAACAGTATGCCCATTATAACTGCCATATGCAAACCGCTCAATGCGAGCAGATGGTTTATACCACTGTTTTTAAACATATTTCGTGTATTTCTCGATAATCTATCCCTCTCCCCGAATAAGAATGACATCAGCAGGCTGTTGTATTCGCCCGGCAATGGAGCAAAAACCTCTTTTCTGAAAATATCCAAAAATATCAACGGTTTGTTTATCGGTTTAGAATTTCCACATTTTAATACCTTAACATAACTATTTTTACCTATTGTAGTTTTCCCGTATATACCGTTGTTTTCATAGTATTGCTCTATTTTATCATTAAATCTGGTTACAAATCCTTTGAATACAATTTCATCACCGGGAAATATTTTATAATAACGATTATAATTAATCACACGGATTTTCTTCCCCCTCAAGTAATCCGGATAAATCACGCTTATATACGCTTTGTTTTTATCGGGGTTAAACGTCCCGTCTCGAATTATTTTCCCCTGAATATATACATCCTCCGGCTCCACATCAACGACCTTTGACGTTTTAGCTAAAATACCACCGAGCATAAAAATCATGATTACAAGAACATACTGGGAAAAACGATAATATTTAAATTTAAATGAAATAAGCCATACTGAACTGATTGCGATAAGAAATATCCAATTAAATCTCAATTTATCGGATAAAACAATACCTGAAACAAAAAGGAGAAATACTTTTATACTTAAAACGGTTCTGCTATTTAAGCGATTCCTCAACTTCCCCTACGGTTTTGTGCAGCTCGTAACGAGCCAGCCCAAGATTTTGATTTTCCCCCTCAACAATAATATAAACAAAATAGAGATCGTTAATCGGAATTATTATATAGGTACTGTAACCTGTTGTAAAAAACATCTCCATCAGGTTACCTTTATCTCTGCTTTTTGCAACTTTATCGCTGTTTAAAATTATAGATGTAACATCGGCATCCATTTTTTCTATATCTATACTATCATCTTTAAGTGCATGTGCAAGTCCCATTCCGTCTGTTCCCACAATACTTGCTAATACGGAACCTGAAATTTTATCAAGAAGATTATTTAATCTCTCCTCATAATTAATCATTACTTTCTACCTCCTTTAAAAATCTTACTGAAAATATTCCCCTTTGAAGCTTCATCTATTTTCTTCTTCTCCATAAGTGCCCTTTTGTTACTGGGATTCCACTGTAATGCCTGTTTTATATTGCTCTTATATTTTTCTTCATTTCCCATAGATTTATAAATCAATGCGATATTCACGTACAGGTCTGCATTATCGATCTTTTCTTCAAGTGCCTTGGTTGCATATGATAAAGCCTCGTTTGGATCCCCTCCGGAGGACATTATCGCAAGCGCCAGAAAACTATTCGATTCGGCATGATTCGGTTTTATCTTTATACACGCTTTAAAATATTCAACTGCTTTCTTGTATTCTTTCTTCCCTATGGAGCTTATCCCCTCTTTGAAAATCTTTGTGAAATGTTGTTCAACATAAACATCACCTTCATCTTTTATCCCCATTCTTAATTTCTTGTCATATTCGTTTCTTCTCGCAGGATCAATTAATACACGATAAGCTTCTGTTACAAATGCAAAATTATCATTGGTCGATACCCATCCCTCATTTGTTACCGATTTTGCCTTATCAGGGTGAAACAATTTGGCAAGATTTAAATAAGCATCTCTAATTTCTACTGCTGTTGCATTTTTCGGAATTTTTAAAATCTCATAATAATTTTTCATGCTAATTACATTATATAAAAATTATTGAAAATTTTCAAGCTTTTTTACAGACAAAATGGTATATTCGTCATTTTTAAACGTTATTCTCTCTCCTACCTTTTTCCCTTCCAAAGCCTGTCCTATACCCGAATTGCAAGAAATAATTTTATTTTTAATATCGGTTTCCCAGGGACCCAATATTTTGTATGTAACATTTTCACCGTGTTTATCTTTTAGCATCACCTTAGTACCGAAAGTCACGAAATCTCCCTTAATATCACCGAGTTCTCTAACAACGGTTTTGTTGATTTCATCTTTTAAAATTCTTATACTGTTCACAAGCATTCTCTGTTTCTCTTTTGCCGCTTTGTACTCCGCATTTTCACTCAGATCCCCCATTGCCGCCGCTTCATGAATCCGTTCACTATTTTC
>JAACEC010000118.1 GCA_011682715.1 Pseudomonadota bacterium | reverse complement strand
TCCATACACCGACCTGATACGCTCCTCTTGCGCCTCCCCCCGGTAAAACCAATCCGATTTTCACCCGATCTCCTTTTTGATAGATTACTACAAAATTTCTTACATATCAAGTTTTTTCTCCTTTAATTCGAAAATAGGTACAGACATATTTACCGGTTTAAATTGTAAGGGCAATTCATGAATTGCCCTTACCTGTGATGCTCGGCTAAAATATGGTAATTATTTATAAAACTATTTTTTGTATTTTGCAATTTATTTTTTTTAATTTCTGCAAATATTTCCATACCAGACGTTTTTCCCCTTTAATTCAAACAAATTATGTTATATAATCGTTCTATGAATATTCTTGATGAAACACTTACAATTGCCGAAAGTAGAGACATAAAAAAGGCAAAAGCGATTCAAATGGAGTTAAGAGATAGAGTTTCTCTTATTGACTCCTTTCCCTCTTCTCCCAAAAAGATTTTTGGTGTTGATCTCGCTTATAACGGATACACAGCTTTTGTATCCATCGTCTTATGGAATAATACATCCCACGAAATCGAGGCTGTTTTCAATGATTTTAAGAAAATCTCCTTTCCCTATATTCCCGGATTTTTATCCTTTAGAGAATTCCCTGTTTTCTATATGCTCTATGAAAAAATCCAAATTAAACCCGACCTCGTTATCTTCTCGACGGACACGGTTATGCCCATCCGAGGAGAATGGGGCTCGCCACACATGCGGGAATTCTTCTGAACATTCCTACAATCGGCTGCGCAAAATCAAAATTAGTAGGCTCCTTTAACGAACCCGAAAACAGTGAAAACGCCTATACTGCTCTATATGACAAAAACGAATTAATCGGTTATGTCCTGCGCACGAGGAAAAACGTAAAACCAATTTTTGTCTCCCCGGGCAACAATATATCGTTTGAAAGTAGTTTGAATATTATAAAAAATTTTAAAAGAAAGACGAAATTGCCCTATATTATGCAAATGGCTCACAATACATGCGAAAATTATAAGAAAAATTTTTTGCAAAATGTTGGGAGAAGTAACTAATATGTTTTTTTACGGGAAAAACCCCGTTACGGAAGCTCTAAAATCGGAGCAAAAAATTGAGGCACTGTTTGTACATAACAAGAAACTGAAAACTTACAACGATATCATAGTTTCGGCAAGGAAAAAGGGCGTTAAAACGGAAACAGCAGACGATAATTTCTTTAATAAAAAGTTTAAGAGCAGTCCGCATCAGGGAATTGCAGCCTTAATCAAATCCGTTTCAACGATTTCCCATAATCTTGATATTAGAAATGCCGAATTTCTCCTTATAGCCGATTCCATCACCGATCCCATGAATCTCGGTGCGATAGCGAGAAGTTCTGTATTGTTCAATGCTGACGGGCTTATCATACCCGAACATGAATCATGCGGTATAACTCCAACTGTGATAAAAGCATCAAGTGGAGCCGTTTTCCATCAAAAGATTTTCATTATAAAGAATCTTAGAAACACAATTAAAGAGTTAAAATCTGAGAATTTTTGGATTTACGGTCTCGACATGGATACGGATTTAACTGTTAATAAATTAAATGTTACTAAATCGGAAAATATAGCTTTGATAGTAGGCTCGGAGGGAAAAGGAATGCACAGAATCGTAAGAGAAAGTTGTGATTTTATCGTGAGTATCCCTACGACAAAGAAAATAGACTCTCTTAACGCCTCTAATGCCGCTTCAATTGCCATGTGGGAAATCTATAAAAGAAAATTTTTATCTTCCTGAATTTGAAAGAGTATCGATTGTATCAACAACAACAGTTTTATTCGTTTTTTTGCTATTCTTTTTTCCCGTAAAAATAGCCGTAAAAATAAAAATCATATAACCGATCCATACGGTAAAAGCGGTAAGAATCAAAATATAACCGAGTTTTTTCAGACTTTCCATGCATATATTATATGCAATTTCGGAAATTTATCAAGTATAAAGTGCATATAATTCATCCCATTGACTAAGCACCGTAAATATGCAATAATTTTATAACAGGAGGTTCTATTATGAAAAAATTGCTCTTATTTTCTCTATTGGTAATTTTTGTTCTATCGTCATGTTCGCTTTTTAATCCTTCTTCGGTTCCTCAAACGGCAGTTGTCACGGTATCAGGTATTGAAAGCGGACAAACAACGACAAACAGAGTTATTTCCGTAAGCGGTACGGTCCACAACCCGGATAATTCGGCTACGACATTTTCCGGTTATATTAACCTTGTTTTGAATTCTACTCAATATGAGATGAGTGTTACATCTGCGGGAGATAATGAATTTCAATTTAATCATGATGTGGTTATCGTAAACGGAAGAAATGAATTACAGGTGAAAGTGTATAACAGCGATAGCGTTCTCGTTGAGGAAAGCCCCATATATGTAATTATCGGCGATCTTCCAACATATCCATTCAGGGTGGAACTTACATGGAACACCGATTATAACGATGTCGATCTTCATGCCTATTACATTCCTCAGGGAGATACAACATGGACACAACACTGTTGGTATTCCGATAAGTCGGGTATAACCAATGCATTTTTGGATGTTGATGATGTAGACGGATTCGGTCCCGAAAACTTCACAATCGTTACGGAACATCCCGGAACGTACAAAATGGCTCTCAGATATTTTTCTGCTCACAGTGTGACGAGCGATGTTACATGTACGGTAAAGATCTATAAGAACGAGAATCTTGTCAGTACACAGACGCATGTGTTCAGCGAATCTCAGGCTAACGGAGATGACGCTTCGAACGATTGGTATTTTTACGATTATACAGTCCAATAATATAATCACTAAGAAATAAAAAAAGGGAGCTTCAAGCTCCCTTTTTTTATTTAGAATATTCCGAGGAATTTGCTTCTCTTCTTCATTAAAACTTTGTAATATTTCGGATGTGAGAGTTTCATAATTTTACTATAAAATTCGGCATAATCCGTCTTTTGAATCATACCGTATTTTTTGCTAACCTCATCCTTCGTGGTAATTTCCCCTTTGCCAGTATTAATTGTTCTACTGACATCAAATGCAGTGCTTTTCAAGTTAATTGATGGGGGAATAATCACCGGTTTTAAAGATGAAGGGTAACTTATATTGACATTATAGATAATATCATCGTTTTTTGAGGAAACAAACGGATACTGTTTTTGCTTTGGCGGCTTATTCGACTTAAATGGTACCAAATTAGAAGGAATGTCAAAGTAAACGAACTTTCCCTCTTCCACGGCATAATTATTATAACCGTATTCATAAGAAATTTTTACAGGATAACCAAGATCAATGGACATATTTTTGCTAACAGGGAACACATTTTCCGAAATATGACCTAATATTTTCTGATAGTCCTGCATCTTTTGTACCGGCGTCATATATTTGTATTTACTCCTCATCCTAACTGCTTCATTCCCCCAATAAGTGTGGCACTCAAAAACCCTCGCAGTACCGTTTTTTGATATTTTGATGTTATAGTCAACTATCTCTCTATTCTTAAATTTCCCTGTATTCATAACAGGATTAAATTTGACATCTCCCGGGAGTATTGCCATTCCAATCCTGTTCTCCTCTCCGATATATCCTATCGGATAAAATTCATTGGAAGGATCCACATAGTATTCTTTTCCGTTAATGTTGACTCTTGCTATAATTTTAATAAAATCTTCCGTTTGAATGAAATCTTTTTCGTTATTCCAATAGAGGAGTTCAGGTCCTATTGCAACAGGGTATCCCTCAACACCTATAGTTTTCATCATACTCAGAAAAAACGCCACTCTGTCGAAGGAAGCGGCATAGCCTCTTGCAATAATGTTATCAACCGGCTGAATATTAAAATCTTCGAGATTCATAACATTTTTATTTGCAATCCTTCGGGCGAGATAAAGGGATATCTTCTTTACCTGCTGAAACTTATTATCATCTTTCGATACAATGCTGTTTACAAGTGTTTTAACTTCCGGAGTGACCTTAACGCTATTATCATATTGCTTCAGCAAATTGTCTTTGAACTGTCGCCAGTTTTTGTAAACGGAGAAGTATAATGTGGGAACAATCAAATCACTTTTCGGCATATTTTGTTCTCTTATAATCTGAGGCAAATTGTTTGCCTCCCATGTCAAAATTCTTTTACTTCCCACTATTTTATCGGTAAATTTTACACCTTTAACCTTATTAAACTCGATTTTCATCGTTTTCGGCAATACTATTTCAAAATGCATTTTATATATGGGTTCTTTATAACCGAAACCTAATTTGTCGGAAAACGGTTGTCTTTTATCGTTTTTCACTGAATAAGTGAGATCTACAATATTTCCTCTTTCAACATTTGAAAACGCGACTACTTCCATTTTATGTACGGCATAGTCCATGAAACCGGATTCTTTTGGTGCATCAAGAATCCTTATTGCATTTTTATCCGTTGGTATAACTTTGTATTTACCGTTGTTCATTTTAACGGTTAATGATCTGTCTATTTTTACATGATCAAATCTACTGTCAAAGAATATCCTTTTTTCTGAAGATTCCTTTTTCCCTCTATAATTCAAGACCTTCGTAACAATTCTTCTTGTTTCTTTATAACTCAGATCCTTGTTGATAGTTATCTTTGTATAA
>JAACEC010000117.1 GCA_011682715.1 Pseudomonadota bacterium | reverse complement strand
AAAGGCATTGTTGCAATTGTATTGCTCCATCCTCTTATAACGGGATTCGGTTCATATTTATTGCACCCGACGCTTATCATTAGAACTAAAGCTACAATACCAACGAAAAACAGTTTCTTTTTCATTTGATCCTCCTTTTATACTCTCACATATTAGAATACAAACATATAACGATTATGTCAAGCATTTTTACCATGCTCCACCGCCGCCGCCGCCGAAGCCACCACCTGAAAATCCTCCACCACCTGAGCCGCCCCCCGATGACGAAGGGGATGAAGAGAATGTAGTATTAAATGAATGCATTGCATTTCCAAGGCTGTTCATAAACAAAGTAGTTGTAAAAACACCCGTTGACGATGCAATGTACCAATCAGGCGGCTTTGAGATAAGTTCCAGAAATTTAGTAGCAACAATATCGGCAATACCCAACGAAAGGGCATATGGCAAAATCTCATCAAACAGATTGGGGTTCTCCCTTAATTTTTCTTTCAATTCATCCTTTTCAACTCTCAATAAATACTCCTTGTACCCCATTAACTCAACTGTCTTTAAAACCCCTTTCCTTGTTTTTTTTGGCATTACCATTCCGAATCCCATGACAATCAAGCCTGAAACAAATAGTATAGGTAATAAGTATATGCTTATGTTACCCCTTACAAAAAAGAACATTGCTAAAGCAATAGGCACAATCATTATTATAACTCCCCACACGATATACAGATTCCTCACTGTTTCGGGATTGCTAACAAACAATCTCTTCTTTACAAGGGTTTTATATATCCTATTTTTAATCTCTTTGTAATCCATATAAAAACTGTTTTTCAACGATGATAATAAGATATTATCCTTAGCCCCGTACGAGAAAAGTGCATCAAGAAATTTCACTTCGTAAGTTTCCAATTTATCCTGCTTGTAATCCTTCAAGCGTACTATTTTATAATCAACATTCTTCATAAAAAGCAATTTCTTTGTAACAATTTCTTCTATTTTGATATACCCCCTTCTTGCAAGATCGATAAGTATGGAATTAACATCCTGAGCATCGCAACGTTCGTCTATTAATGTACCTGCTTCTGCAGCTGTCAAACCATCCGGGGGCTTATACCTCACAACAACGGAGTACTCTTTGAACTCGGGATTTCTTCCGCTTTTATACCAGAGAATAAACATAAAAATAAAAACAACAACCGGAATTAAAAATATCCAATTGTCCATCAAAAACCAAATCACTTCCTGTGCTTTTGACGGTATTGCAATATATTTTTTAGGTATTTTCATGAAAAGTGTTATCCCTTCGGACGGATTCAACATTTTCTTGCTTCTGATTATCAACTGATTTCCAACAAGCGAATCAACTGTTAAACTTGTATCCTCGGAAGCAAAACTACCTCCTGTAACCTTATAAAAAACATCTTTTGTGCTAATTCCTTCTGGCAAATATACCGTTGCAGACATGTTCATTATAGGCACATACCAATCCGTTCCTATGATATTCCAGTAGAAAATCGAGTATTCTTTTGTAAACATAAAAGCCCGCATCACATCATATTTAATTATATAATGTTGAATCCCTGTTACTGTTCCGGAGGGGTCTCCTACCCTTATGTTTAAATATCTTCCGCTGTTTCTTATTTTAAATGGTATCTTAATCCCGTTCTCGTCTTCAACATTGATATTTTCTATCCTCACTTTGAATGTAGTGCCTTTCTTTTTATATGTTATAGGTATCATTCTATAAATTCCGTGATGATATTCATGTTGAAAATCAACGGTAATATGTTCGGATACATTAAATGAAGCGTCATTTCTAATTAAAATTTCCGAATCATACGATTTTATATTCCATCCGAAAACCGATAGAGGGATTAAAATTAAAGCTAAAATTGCACTTCTAAGTGGCGACATTTACCACTTCCCTCTCTTTTTGATTTTCAACCTCGAAATAATCCAGTTCCTTAAAACCGAATATCCTCGCAACAACATTTTGAGGAAATACGTTAATCAGTTGATTATAATCTCTCACAACAGCATTGTAATATCTTCTTGCCATTGATATTGTATTTTCTATATCAACTAATTGTTCCTGCAGATAGAGGAAACTCTTATTAGCTTTCAAATCGGGATAATTTTCAGCAACTGCAAATAGTGATTTTAATGCCCCTGTAATACCCTCTTCAATTCCGGCTTTTCTGGAAATTTTATCTTCGTTCATAGCAATACTACGCTTTTCCGCTATTTCCTCAAGCACACTCTTCTCAAAATTCGAATATCCCTTTACAGTTTCCACGAGATTATTTATCAGGTCGTAACGTTTTTTTAATTGCACATCTATATCAGACCATGCATTTTTCGCCCTTATCCTAAGTTTTACAACGGAATTGTACACCAAAACAATTGCCACTATTAACAATAAAATTACAAATAATGTTACGAGCATAGCTTTACTCCATTTGTACCCATAACGGATCTATGTAATTTTTCCAATTCGGATCCGTTCTTTCCATTGGGATAGAAGAATAGATTAAGATATAATCTCCCGTGCTGTTTATATCGGAAAATACAAATGTTATTCCTCCTTTATTGTAGTATTTCCATATCTCGGCACTTTTATACTGTTGGCTTATTCCTTTCCTGATAATTTGATCGGGTTTCCCGTATTTTAGATAAATTCTGCCTCTGTCGGTTTCTCTCCCTTTTCTATCACCTTGCCTGAACATACGATCTACGAATTTAAGATTGTTGATAAATTTTCCGAGAGCTTCACTGTATGGCGTGTCCCTGTTGGGATCCATTCTGCTCCAGTAATACTTTGCATAATTCTTTCTGCCTTCTTTATTTAATTTTTTGAAAAATATCAGATTATTTCCTGTTAAAATATATTCGAGATGATAGTATTCCTTCTCTTCATCCTTGTTTTTGAATATCAATTGTGGCAATTTTTCCTGATATGTTTTTATGGCAAATTCCTTATCCGTCCCGACCGTATCTTTCCCCATTACACATTGTGCATTTAATTTATAACCCCCATCTTTTAGCGCCAATAGGTTAAAAATATTCATGTCTACAACATCATTACCGAGTTTCTCAACCTTTTTCCAGTTGTTGGAAAGAACAGTATCTCCATTGGTATCTGTTATATAGTATCTAATCGTACAATCGGAACTATCCGAATTCACATTATAGATCTCCAGATATGTTTCGAGTATATATTTCCATTTTGCATAGTTTCTACTGGCGTTAGGTAAGATTAGTAATCCGTTTCTGTTAAACAGCGAACGAGTCGTATCTTCCTTTATCAAATCGGTCATTTCCAAATCGCTCAGTGCAAGACCTTGAGATTGTTGTTTAATACGAACATCAATGGATTTTTCATATTTCTTTTTACTCGATTTATCCAACAGATATGTATATACTTTATACTTCCCCGGCAAAAGCTGAAAATCAACCTTATCTACCAGACTCTTTCTGTTCAGGTTCGTATTTTTCTTTAAAGGTGCTATTGATACCCTCGACCATTTACTATCATATGATTGTTTAGTCGAGTCATTCGTCACTTTTATGTAAATCTCATAATGGGCTTCTATCGTATTGTTCTTTGCTTTTTTATATTTCAATGATTTCAACGGAATATAATAGTAAAACTCTACATGTGTCATGTTGTAATCGGTATAAAACCGGGCATAATCAAAATAAAACTTTTCCTTTGAATAAACGAACTCACTTGTCATCAAAAGAGATAAAAATATGATTATTAATTTTTTCATTTTTCCTCCTTAAAGAAAAAGGGAGGAAAACCTCCCTTTAACCCCCGAGGGCTCTCAACCTCAGTTTTGCCTTTTTTAAATATGTTCTAACATTTTTGTAATTCGGGTTGATTCTGCTAATTCTCGTAAACAAATTTACAGCTTTTTTATAATTCCCGGACAAATAGGCTTGTATCCCTTGTGAATACAGCTTGGACAAACTTACCCTCGGTTTTTT
>JAACEC010000014.1 GCA_011682715.1 Pseudomonadota bacterium | reverse complement strand
TTCCCACTTCCTTTACTTCCATTAGGTGGTTAATATGTCCGTACCTATTTTCTCATATTTCAGTTAGATGCTTGACAATTTTCATCGGAATGCTATCATAATAGAGCTTTAAACTGATCCGGTGAGGTCAGAAAGGAGGTAAAAATGGTAGAATCGAACGAGAAAATCTTGCGAAAGCAAGGTTATTTTTTTGTAAGGAGGAAAAATGGGAAAAATAATGGATGAGCTTTCCATAAAAAGAGTACTCAAAAGGATGGCACATGAGATTGTCGAGAAAAACAGCGGAATCGATAACCTTATCTTAGTCGGAATCCAAAGACGAGGAGATATTTTAGCCGGTAGAATTGCCGGATTGCTGAAGGAGATAGAAGGAAAGGAAGTTACAACGGGTAAGCTCGACATAACACTGTACAGAGATGATCTTTCTTCCATAGCAAATCAACCGATTATTCACAAAACGGATATCCCCGTCAATATAGATGACAAGACGATAATACTTGTCGATGATGTTCTTTTTACGGGGAGAACGATAAGAGCCGCTCTTGACGAGCTGATCGATTTTGGAAGACCAAAACGCATACAGGTAGCCGTTTTAGTGGACAGAGGACACAGAGAATTACCCATTAGGGCGGATTATGTGGGAAAGAACATACCTACGGCAAAGGATGAGTTAGTAGATGTTCATGTTAAAGAATTGGACGGTGGAGATGAAGTTATCGTGGAAAAGAGGGTAAAATAATGGAATGGAAAAGAAAGGATCTTATAACCATTGAAGAATTAGCTCCCGAAGAGATCAATTTAATTCTTGATACTGCGGAACCCTTTAAGGAAATTTTGAGAAGAAATATTAAAAAAGTACCGCCTCTCAGGGGGAGAACGGTATTAAACCTGTTCTTCGAACCGAGTACCAGAACCTCCGCATCGTTTTCAATAGCGGCAAAACGTTTATCTGCCGAGACTATGTCTATATCCGCATCGACTTCAAGTGTGAAAAAAGGCGAAACACTTTTAGACACTGCGAGAAATTTGGAAGCTATGAGAGTGGATATGGTTGTAATGAGACATTCGTGCGAAGGAGCTCCGAAATTTTTGGCCGAAAGGATAGAGGCTTCGGTCATTAACGCCGGTGACGGTAACCACGAGCACCCTACTCAGTGTTTGTTGGATCTCTCTACCTTGAGAGAAAATGTGAAAAGTTTTAAGGGCTTGAAAGTCTTAATTGTGGGTGATATATCGCATTCTCGTGTAGCCAGGTCGAATATATGGGGACTTACAAAGCTCGGTGCGGAAGTTTCCGTATGCGCTCCTCCAACACTTTTTCCCCAGAATATAGATCAATTGCCGGTGAATGTTTACTACGATATGGACAGAGCCATAGCCGATCAGGATGTCATTTATCTGCTTCGTATACAGAGAGAGAGACAGAAAGCGGGTTCGTTCCCTTCAACCAGGGAGTATATGAATTTGTTTAGCATGGATAGAGACAGATTGAAAAAAGCAAAAGATAAAGTGATTATAATGCATCCGGGACCTATAAATAGAGGAGTGGAGCTTGACGGAGACGTAGCCGATGGTAAGCACTCTGTGATTTTGAATCAAGTAACCAACGGTGTTGCCGTGAGAATGGCCGTTTTATATTTGCTTAACGGGGGGAATAAAGATGAAAAAATCATCTAAAACAGTATTCAAAAATCTGAATATAATCGATACGAAGAATAAAACGATAGAAAAAAATGACATACTTGTGGATGGCGGTAAGATTATCGAAATCGGTAAAATCAATGCCAAAGACGCCGAGATAAAGGATTGTACGGGAATGTTCGCCGCTCCCGGACTTGTAGACATTCATACGCATCTCAGGGAACCCGGTTATGAGTACAAAGAGACAATTGATACCGCTTCAAGAGCTGCGGTAAACGGTGGGTTCGTTGCAGTCGCCGGTATGGCGAATACTAAGCCGGCAGTTGATACGGCAGGAACCGTCAGATATGTTCTCGAGAGAGGTAAGGATGCTAATCTTGCCAAGATATATACATACGGTGCGGTAACGAAAAATCTCGAAGGAAAAGAGTTGGCGGAAATAAACGATCTTGCAAAAGAAGGGGTAATAGGACTTTCGGATGACGGTAATACGATTATGGATCCGTCTCTTCTGTTAAGAGCTCTGAAATATGTAAAGATGTTTGATCTGCCCATTGTCTTACATGAGGAAGATATAAACATTTCCGAAGAGGGTGTTATGCACGAAGGGAAAGTGCAGGCAAAACTGGGAATGGCAGGGATTCCGGATTTGGCAGAGGATACAATCACATACAGGGATCTGAGAATTGCGGAATATGTTGACGGCAGAGTGCACATTACACATGTTTCCGCCAAGAACACACTTGATGTCATTGAATATGCAAAAGACAGAGGAGTTAAAGTAACATGTGATGTTACACCGCATCATTTGTTGTTGAATGATACGTATATCGAAAGTTTTAATACGAATTACAAGATGAAACCGCCGCTTCGTTCCGAAGATGACAGACTTGCCCTTGTTGATGGAATTAAAACGGGGCTTATTGATATTATTGCAACAGACCACGCCCCACATGCGGTATACGAGAAAGAGGTAGAGTTTAACTATGCGCCTTTCGGCGTAACAGGCTTGGAAACAGCATTCCCGGCATTATACACGAAGCTTGTGGAGACCGGAATAATCGATATTTTCAAGCTGTTGGAGTTGATGAATAAGAATCCCGTAGAGCGATTTAAACTGGATATCGCTACAAATATCGAAAAGGGAGCCGATGCGACATTTATGATTTTCAAAAAAGAGGACTGGATAATTAACGAGGGCTATTTCAAATCAAAATCGAGAAATAATGCTTTCTTAGGTGAGAAAGTGGATGTCAGAGTTCTTTATACATTGGTTGACGGGGATCTGAAATTAAATAACGGAGAAATAAAAAAGGGAGCTTAAGCTCCCTTTTTTCTCTTCCCGTATTTCTTTAAGAATTTTTCCACTTTCCCAGCAGAATCTACGAATTTCTGTTTACCCGTGAAAAACGGGTGGCAAGCGGAACAAATTTCGACATGCATTTCAGGTACGGTAGCTTTTGTATGTACTACATTCCCGCAAGCACACGTAACCGTACAATCCACATATTTGGGATGGATATTTTTCTTCATATGAGTCCTCCGCTAAATCTGTTCTGACATTGATTTTAAAAATTGTTTATTATTCTTAGACAATTTCAATCTGTCCGTTAAAAATTCCATTGCCTCTATGTTGTTCATTTCATTTAATAATTTTCTAAGTACCCAAATTCGGTTGAGATCAGCCGTTGTATGGAGCAGTTCTTCCTTTCTCGTTCCCGATTTGTTAATATCGATTGCGGGGAATATCCTTCTGTCGGAAAGTTTTCTATCCAACACAAGTTCCATATTCCCCGTTCCCTTAAACTCTTCGAATATCACATCATCCATTCTGCTTCCCGTATCAATCAGAGCTGTGGCTATGATGGTTAAGCTGCCGCCCTCTTCGATATTTCTCGCGGCACCGAAAAATCTCTTGGGTTTATGAAGTGCGTTGGAGTCAATACCTCCCGAAAGTGTTTTACCGCTATGCGGAATCACAACGTTATGTGCTCTTGCAAGTCTCGTAATACTATCAAGGAGGATTACAACGTCCCTTTTGGCTTCCACAAGTCTTTTTGCCTTCTCGATTACAAGTCTTGCAACCGCAACATGTCTTTCCGGCGGTTCGTCAAAAGTCGAGCTTACAACTTCCGCTTGAACGGAGCGTTCCATATCGGTAACTTCCTCGGGACGTTCGTCGATAAGCAGAACAATAACTATTATTTCAGGATGATTCTTCGTTATACTGTTTGCAATTTTTTGTAGAATAACGGTTTTTCCCGCACGGGGGGGAGAAGTTATCAGAGCTCTCTGTCCTTTGCCTATGGGGGTCAAAAGGTCTATTATTCTCGTAGTGACATCTTCTCTCGTCGTTTCAATTTTTATCTTCTCGGTAGGGTAGAGAGGGGTAAGGTTATCAAATATTATTCTGTCGTGGATTTTCTCGGGCGAATCATAGTTTATTTTATCGATTTTCAACATAGCGTAATATTTTTCTTTGTCTTTTGGCGGTCTTATCTGTCCGTAAATAATATCGCCTGTTTTAAGCCCGAACTTCTTAATTTGCGACAATGAGACATAGATGTCGTCGTTACTGGGATAGTAGCTGTAAATCGAGGATCTTAAAAATCCGTATCCGTCTTGAATAACATCCAAAACTCCGCCGCCGTAAAGCGCTTCGCCGGTTTCTTTTTCAGCTCCCAATATCCTAAGTATAAGATCTTGGCGAGATAATTCACTGTAATCGGCTACGTCAAGAGATTTTGCAATCTTGTATAGCTCTTTAATGGGTTTTGCTTTGAGTTCAATCAAATTCATAAAATATAAAAAACGGTTTAAGGTTAATGAACAAAGTAAACTTACTACAAAATGTGAATAATGTCAAGTAAAATTTTGAAATTTGTTTATATTAAATTATGTTAGCGAAAACAGGTGAAAAAACATATCATAATTTCATTTACAAAAGAACAGAACAGTTTTCATACTGCGATTTTACACATCTGAACCCCAGCTAATATCCGGAATAATGTTGAATAAAACCTCTTCTGTAATTTACTCTTATAAAAACTGGATTTGGTGATTCCCAGTTGCCAGCTCGGATGGCTTTACCGTAAAATGGCTTATTATTTTTTTCAAAGAAACCGTATTGCTCATAAAATAATTTGTTATCGTTTGAATTATCATAGGGCAACCTTTTATTAGAACATCACTCGCTTACATTGCCACACATATCATAAAGTCCGAAACCGCTGGGAGGATAGTTGCCTACAGGTTTAGTTCCTATTTTTCCAAATCCCATCAATTTTACTAAACCGGCAGTAAATGACTTTCCCTGATACCTGTAATTTGCTTTGGAAAAATCAGGTTCATCTCCCTATGAAAACCATTTATAGTTTTTACCTCCCTTTGCTGCATATTCCCATTCCTTCTCTGTGTGCAAACGCTTTCCTATCCAATTTGCATAGGCATTTGAATCATTTCATGTTACATTAACAAAAGGGTGATTCATTCTTCCCTCTGTTGCATATCTCTGCAAGTTACTTTATGCTTTGTAACTGGTTTTTGCAACGAATTCCGCAAATTCCTTGTTTGTAACTTCATGCTCATCCATATAAAATGAAACAGCCTTAACCGTATGCTTGGGCGTTTCATCTCCGAACCACCAAAGGGCATGCATACTGTCCATGTGTGCTACATTCTTCCCCATAATAACAAGATCAGCAATATCTTCTTTGTCAATCCCCATTTGAAAAATACCGCCCGGTACGAGAACTATCCCTTTCGGATTCTTTTGATTAATATTACTTGTTTTCTCACATGCAAAAACAGTAAAATAAAAAACTATTAAATTTACAAATGCGGTAAAAACCGTCTTTTTCATTTCCTCCCCTTTGAAAATATAAACTATATTAGAATTGTAACTTATTTCAAATGTGATGTCAAATTCAATGTCAGGTAACAGAGATAGATATGAACATATTAACCGGATGAGAAATAATAGTATAGAATTTGATTGAGCTGATTGGCAGAGAATAGAGATTCCGAAACTAGTTCACGATGACTAGATTTTCAGGTCGATAGCAACAAATTAATTACTAAAAGAGAGACTTAACGATGAAGTAATTTTACAACTCTACACTTCTTCGTCATTCGATTTCTCATTTCAAATAAAGAGAGGGGGGACGAATTAGCGTCTCCCCGAAACATCTATTTCTTTTTTATGAAAAGTGCTCCGTTCTTTACATTGATTTTAATAGTATCTCCATCAGTGATTTTACCTGCGATTATTAGTTTTGCGATGCCTGTTTCAATCTCATTCTGTATGAGTCTCTTCAACGGTCTTGCACCGTAGTGCGGGTCATATCCCTTATTTATCAGGTAATCTTCGGCAGCTTCGATTAAGTTTATTTTGATGTTTTTCTCGATTAGTCGTTTCTGCAGAATACCGATTTGCAATTTTACAATCTCCTTAAGCTGTTTTTTCCTCAGTGCATGGAATACGACTATCTCGTCAACTCTGTTTAAAAATTCCGGTTTAAAGTGATTTCGTAACATGCCGATAACTTCTGTTTTCATCTTCATGTAATCGAATTCATCGTTTTCCGCGTATTCGAGGATTCTGTCGCTGCCAATGTTCGATGTCATGATTATAACGGTATTTTTGAAATTCACCGTTCTTCCCTGAGCATCGGTAAGATGCCCGTCGTCGAGAATTTGCAGGAGTATATTGAATATATCGCTGTGGGCTTTTTCGATCTCGTCGAAAAGTATTACCGAATAGGGTTTTCTTCTAACGGCTTCAGTGAGCTGTCCGCCTTCCTCGTATCCCACGTATCCCGGAGGTGATCCGATTAATCTCGATACGTTGAATTTCTCCATATACTCAGACATATCAAGTCTGATAATACTGTTCTCATCGTCGAAGAGGTTCTCCGCAAGTGCTTTTGCCAATTCCGTTTTTCCGACCCCCGTAGGTCCGAGGAATATGAAACTTCCTATAGGTCTTTTCGGATCCTTAATACCGGCTCTTGCCCTTATTACGGCATCGGCAACGGCTTGTACCGCTTCATCCTGACCAATGACGCGTTTGTGCAGATGTTCGTTCAGTTTCAAGAGTTTCGATTTTTCCCCTTCCATTAATTTATTTACGGGGATTCCTGTCCATCTGCTTACGATTTCAGAAATATCTTCTTCGTCTACCTCTTCTTTCAGGAGACGTTTGTCGGATTCTTTACTGAGTAATTCTTCGTAATGTTTTTTCTCGTCTTCGGCTTCTTTTAATTTACCGTATTTCAGTTCTGCAGCCTTATTGTAATCGTAAGCTCTTTCTGCCTTTTGTATTTCGAGTTTTATCTGTTCTATTTTTTTCTTAGCTTCTTTTAAGCCGCGAATCAGTTTCTTTTCTTCTTCCCATTGAGATCTTAGTGTTTTCTCTCTCTCTTTGAGATTGGCTAATTCCTTCTCCAGTTTTTCGAGCCTCTGTTTCGATGCTTTGTCGGTTTCCTTTTTCAGAGCCTCTTTCTCGATCTCGAGTTGCACTATTCTTCTCGAAACTTCGTCGAGTTCCGTAGGCATGCTGTCGATTTCCGTTCTAAGTTTAGCGGCAGCTTCATCGACCAGATCGATTGCCTTATCGGGGAGGAAACGATCGCTTATATACCTGTTGCTCAGAACGGCTGCGGATACGAGTGCGGCATCCTTAATTCTGACGCCGTGATAGACCTCATATTTTCCCTTCAAACCTCTCAGTATCGAAATTGTATCCTCGACACTGGGTTGATCAACAAGTACCATCTGAAAACGTCTTTCGAGAGCCGCATCTTTCTCAATATATTTCTTGTATTCTTTCAATGTGGTAGCACCTATGCAGTGCAATTCGCCTCTTGAAAGCATCGGCTTAAGAATGTTACTGGCATCGACGGATCCTTCCGCATTACCGGCTCCCACTACGGTGTGCAATTCGTCGATAAAGAGTATAATCCCGCCGTTGGAATTTTGTACTTCCTTCAAAACCGCTTTTAAACGTTCTTCGAATTGTCCGCGGAACTTTGCTCCGGCAATGAGCGAACCGGTATCAAGTGTATGTATTTTTTTATCTTTAAGTCCTTCCGGAACATCACCTTTTATTATCCTCTGTGCCAGACCTTCCACAATAGCCGTTTTACCCACACCCGGTTCGCCTACGAGGACGGGGTTATTCTTAGTCCTGCGGGAAAGTATCTGGATCACCCTTCTTATTTCGTCGTCTCTCCCGATAACGGGATCGAGTTTCCCCGATGCAGCGAGTTTTGTCAGATCTCTTCCGTATTTTTCGAGGGCTTGAAAAGTTTCTTCGGGATTGTCGGATGTTATCCTCTGATTGCCTCGTATATCCTTGATCACAGACATAAGTTTTTCCTTTGTCAGCCCGAGGCTGCCGAGTAGCCGAACCACCTGGGAATCTGGAGCTTTGTCAAAGAGAATGAAAATGACATGTTCTATGCTGATATAGTCGTCCTTCATTTTTTTTGCATAGTCTTCGGCGGCGACCAATAAACGATGAAAATCGGGGTTGATACCCACTTGCTGGTTGCTTCCGTAGACTTTGGGTATAGAAGCAAGTATTGCTTCTATACCGTTTTTCAGTTGCTCCGGATTTACACCCGCTTTGGAAATGATTGAAGAGCCGACATTGTCGTTATCTTCCAGGATTGCCATAATAAAATGTGCTGTATCGATTGATTGATTGTTATATTTTAAGGCAATAGATTGAGAATTCATTAGAATTTCCTGCAATTTTTGCGTATACTTATTTATATTCACATTAATACCTCCAAAACTTCAAACTTCTGTTGGAATATAACGATGATATTCCGTTTTGTCAATATTTCGTTATGAAAATATGATTATGCGAATAGACGAGTAAATATGTCCGTATCTATCTACCACTTGACAATATAGTAAATTACACATTATTATTTTATAATGAATAAGCCGAGGGTATAAAATAAAAAAACGGTAAAAACGGAAATAGGAGGTGTAAGATGAAAGGAGTAATCGTACTTGCATTGAAGGAAATGGTGAAAGAAAAGTTCGGGAAAGACAAATGGGAAAGTACATTGAAGAACGCAGGATTTGAAGAAGAGCCTATGATCTTACCAATATCAAATGTTGATGATCAGACTGTTTTGAAAGTTATTGATTCACTCTGTAAGGTTGTAAATATATCTATAACTCAAGCCGGAGATGCATTCGGTGATTATTGGATTAATGTGTATGCACAGGAAATATACCAGGTTTACTTTACAGGGGCTAAAACGGCAAAAGATTTTCTACTGAAAATGGATTTAGTCCATATTGCTATGACAAAAAGAATTCCCGATGCCCATCCACCAAGATTCGAATATGATTGGAAGGATGAAAAGACTATGATTATGAAATACAAATCCCAACGAGGTCTTATTGATATCATGGTGGGGTTAATTAAGGGAGTTGGAAAATTTTATAAGGAAAACCTAAAAGTAACAAAACTTGGGGATGATAAAGTAGAAATTGTTTTTCCTTAGTTATATTACAACTTTTTGTCGAATAATATATTATTTAATCTTATAGTCTAAGCGTAATTTGAGTTTTCTTGTGTTTTTTGGATTGTTGTGATTATAAATCTACGCAAGAGAAGGTAATTTCCATATAGCTATTTTCTTCAAGTAAAAAAGCTACCTTGGGTTTAGCATAGTGAATTATTATTATTCATTCTGTTTTACATCCCTCTGTAAAGTCTCCTTAAGAAAGAGAACTATCATTGGAATTCCCCGGAGAATCTTATAACATCGATTGTAACAAAGATTATTATATCTCTACAAAGGGAGTTAAAGATTTGGTTGATGTCTATTCTACATATCGGATATCTAATGTTTGTAATGTGTATACAACATATTTAGCCCGAGTATTATGTTCATATCATTTTGAAAGAAGTTCCTTCTTTTGTCAAACATTATTTTTACTTAATTTTAAACAGGTTGTCTGAATACAATATTGTTGGTTTATTCCCAAATAGATACTGTTTGCAAGATTAAATTCCCAAATTTCAGGGAGAAGGCAAATTTGTTATAAATATTGAAAAACAATCAAGAAACGAAAGAGGGTAATTCGGATTATCAAAAGGAAAAGAGGGGACGAATATCTATCCGCCCCCTCTGTCGTCTAAAACGAGGTCGAGACTTTAAGTGAGATTCTTCTTCCATTGTAGGGATAGCCTCTGTCGTAAGCGGAGTAGCCGAAGCTTTTTATGCCCTTGTAATCGAGAAAATTCCAAATCGACAGAACGAGTTTAACTCCGGATATGTCGATTCTCGCATTACCGTTGAGTATTAAAGCATTATCTGTTTTGACCGTATCTATGCCGCCGGTAGTGTAATTTTTAAAATAATTTACATACGATGTGATATATGTCCCTGATTGTCCTATGGTTGTGTTGTATGGCAATCTGATGTTTATATCGTAACTCCCCTTAAAGGCAGGGGAATAGGGGGTAGTCCTCGAAACGGGGATATTCACCGTATCGATTATATCATGACTTATGGAATTTTGATATGTTAAGTTTGTCGATAGTGTAACATAACTGGACGAAAGCCCAAATTGCCCTTCGATTCCGTTAATACTGACACTATTTATGTTTTCGGGCATCATCCCACTCCAGTAGATCAAATCGTCGATACTCTTTTTGAAATACGATACATTCACATTCATTATGGGAAAGTTCGCTCCAAGAAGAACGGAAAATTCCCTGCCCTTTTCCGGTTTCAGATCGGGGTTACCCATGTAGGGGAAAAAGAGATCGTTGAGACCCGGATTTTTAAATGCGGTTCCGTAATTTGTCTTTAATGTAAAGGCATTGTAGTTAAAAACGGCACCGAATGAGTATGAAAGTGCTTTAAAAATTCTGGAAATCGTATCTTTCTTGAGACTTACATAATCGTAACGCAATTTGTTTTCCACAATCATGTGAGGGATAAAATTCAACTTCGCCTCTTGGAACGAGGAATAGGTGTTATACAGTACGTTCCATGACGAACTGTCGGCTAAAATGTTGGAATCGCCGTACTCATCGGTTCTCGAATAATTTTTTTGCAAATCTGCGTTACTGCCGACCCCGAGTTCAAAGTATTTGTCGGAGTGAACGAACAGCAGTTCCGGCATGTTTTTGATAGTTGCATATCGATAGAAACTGTTCAAAACCGAGTTTGTGAAGAAACTTCTGTAATGCGAATAGTACGTCAGAGAATCATAATTAAAATAGTAGTTGAATTTTATCAAATTGCTGGATTTTATATTCAAATCGGAAGAGAGTTTGAAAAGTAAATTGCGTGTTTTTTGATTATCAAATATGGATGTTGCAGAGGAATCTCCGAATTCGGGGATAAAATTACTGTCGGGAAATGGTCCGGGAACGCCGAGGCCGTATCCCGTATATGAAGCGGTCAGAGACAATTTTAAGGGGTTTAGTAATAGAGCTTTTTTCCACAGAAAACTACTTTTGTTAAAATCAGTATTAGTTCTCCATCCTCTATCATTTTTCATTCCAAAAAATAAAAACCCGAGAGGTGAGTTTACAGATGCAGAAGCTCCGTAAGCATTGCGGTTTTTTATCTCTATGGAGAAACTGTTTTTCGTATCATTTTTCGTAACTATGTTAACGATTCCCGATATGGAACCGCTGCCGTATAAAGCCGAAATAGGTCCTTCGACCACTTCGATTCTTTCAATGGCATTCAAAGGAATCATAGAAAGATCGGGTGAACCGTTAAATGAAGAGTTAATGGGCAACCCGTCGATCATTACAGTTACATCACGACTGAAAGCACCTCTCATTGCTATTCTACTTACCGATCCGGGATATCCGTTATTCATTGATATTAAGTTTGTACAGTAGTTTATTGCTTCCGTAACGGAAGTTACGCCGAGTTTCCTTATCTGTTTTGCAGTTACAATAGTAACTTTGTAGGATGTTGTTTTTTTTGAACTTGCAAAGCGGTCGGCAGAGACGATTGTTGTGGGGAGACGGTAAATTTTATCTCCGTAGACGAATCCGATGAGTAAGGGAAATAGCAGCACGGCAATAAGGAACTTTTTCATTGAAACCTCCTTTTAAAAGTTTTTCACCGTGCGGGTAAGAAAAAGCGTATATCCCTCCCGCGAGGATATACGAACAAGAGGTATCCTGGCTCGTGGCTTGCTACTTGCACGCCTTCCCGTCCGGATGGACAGTGGCAGATGTGCGTTCGATACCACATACAGTAGCGGGGCTGCTGCGGGTTCTCACCGCATTCCCTCACAGGTAGAATACTACAATCTTATAATTTTGTCAATTAATATTATGCACGAATTAATTTGTGACTACAGTTTTCACTCTTGCAAAAGTACGGACTGCGAAGCAGAGGGTTGTTTTGTCCCGGGTCATACTGAACCCGCTTCAAATTCTCGCAAATTCCCCTCCTGTAGATAGATAGTTTATCCTCCTTAGCTTTAGCATAGGAGGGAAGTTTTAGCGCAGGCGGATCAGTTCGTTTCTCTCAATAACAGAGACCCCTATATCACACACTCAATGTAGTCATCGTGTATTGTAAAATAAAAAAAATATGATATTATTCAGGAGAAAGGAAGCAAAAATGATATGGGAAGGAAGTGGCAAAGATTTACATTG
>JAACEC010000116.1 GCA_011682715.1 Pseudomonadota bacterium | reverse complement strand
TATGTAACAGTGTAATCGACAACAAGCGGTTTTCCTGTTATCGAGTCTTTTACTGTTCCGCTTATATTAGACCATATTGGTGAACGGAAACCAAAATTCAACTCGGCACTAATTCCCTTCATACCGTAGAATAATCCTCTGTGATTGGATGCACCTATGTCAAAGTAGGCAAAGGGTAAATCTAAGCCTAATCCCATGCTATATTCGAGTAATTCTTTTCCGCCTATTCCGATTCCAGCTCTAACAGGTAAAAAGCGTCCGAAAGCATATTCACCCTCAAGTGTGAATTTCGGGATCACAGTCGATAATGCTGTATTGGAAAACCCTTGCTCGTAGTTGAAACTGAGTTTCCACGGAGAATAAATTCCTCTCCAGACACCTCCTATATTTAGAATAGGAGGGAGATGAGTTGTGAAAGGATCGTAACTCGTTGAAAATGTCGTATCAATAAATTTATTGAATACCGAGTCCCCGTTAATTGAATCACCGGATAGATACATATCGATTAGTTTGTAAATGTTTATACTATCAAGGTTTACAACGCCTGTTCCTGTATATATTGCGCCGTTGTTCCATACATCACTACTATCCGAAAAATCCATCGAATCAGCATTCCAGTTGATAAATGAATAAGCATTTTTAAGGGATATTCCTGCAGTAAATGTATTAGATATATCATAAGCGAAACCGAGATTCATACCGAATCCGGGATTCCCCTTCGGGTTCATGCATAGTCTGAAAGAAACAGTGTCCGTTGATTGGTAAAAATTACTATCAGAATTGAAGTATGCCGTGTTTTTAGTAACATCGAAATAAGCAACTCCGTATAGATAGCTGAAAGAACCACCCACATAGAGGTTGTGATTGTTGTTCAATTTTATAGGTTGTCCATAACCTACAGAGACTTCTCCGTATAAGATAGCTCCATAATCACTCGTGGAGAAATCGTAAATTTTACCGAGTTGGTTCCCGTTCAATCCAAGATCAATGAGATCTTTGGAGAAGTTTGTGTTTACACCTTCGACAATCCTCGGAGCAATTGCAAATCCGCCTATTTTCAGACCTAAAACATTTGCATTTACTCTTTGATGAATAAGCCAACCCGATGAGGGGATATTTATTAAAAGTGTGTCTTTATCAGCTTGCTTTAATGTATCTTTTACTGTGTACTTATTCCATAAGTCAATGGACATGAAATTATTTGTGCCCTCTAATTCGAGTTTTAGAATGTTTATATCAAGCATTGGCGCATATTTGTAACCTAACATAGCGGGATTATAAAATAGCGTTCCGGGACCATTGGATGCTTGAGAACCATATCCCTCAAACAGATTTTGATAAGATGCATTAAGGGAAAGAGAAAATAGAAGTGTGAATATTGTTAAAATCAATAATAATTTCTTCATTTTCGCCTCACTGTTGATTGCTGTTGGCATTTAACCAGTAGTTAACTGTAATGTGACCATGGAATTTTAAATAATCTGTAGGTCTGACAAAAACTTTGCCAATAACAGGTGTGTTTGCTTCTATCAGATAAATCCCGGAAGTGTCGTTGAAAACTTTTGCAATAGAAGAGTCAATCATAAAATCGAGCTGAGAAAGTGTGTCGGATATTGCAAATCCATTTGTATCAATTTGAGGGACATATAATGAATCGGCGATAAAGAATGTGTCACTCTTTGTTGAATTCATTATATAAATTTTATAATCGACACCAATGGGAAGATGGTTCCATAGAACGGAGGCGATATCGATATAGTTAATTTTAAAATTCGGAGTATCTAAAGAATCAGGATTAAACGCTTTTCTCATGTTATCCGATATTGAAAATGGAATTTCGACCGTGTAAAGTGTATCACCATTAATATATGCATCCAGTCCTGATTTCGTATAACCCCAGACGGAATCAAAAGTTGCGGAACCGCTAATGTTGTATCCTTCGATATTCATTTTGTAACCACCGAGATTAAAACGATCAAAGTTCTTTGTTATTGTTGTATCGAAATTTCCCGGAGGTAGTGAAATCATTATGGAATCGTAGAGTGTTGTATCACCGTTTAAAAGAGTTAAAGAGTAGTTAACCTTACCAAAAAATGTATCAGGCCCGGGACAATTACCCTTTATATGCACGACACCCTCGAAAGTTCTAAGTTCTGTGTGGAAAACGGTTTTTATTGTATCGATCTTATCAGGCATGATTTTTGATATTCCCAGATAAAATTTAAGGGAATCTCTCATTGCTTTCGAAGAACTGTAAAATGCTGTATCGGATTGCATAAATATGGAATCGTTCTCGATATAAAGGTTGATTCCACTGAATTTGCTGTTGTAGGTGTCGATTGCTTTTTGAACAGTCATTGATGAATCCCCTATGGGAATGTTCAAGTTTCCGCCTATAACGGGAATGTTGCTCGGTTGTTCAATATGGCATCCTACAAACATTGTTAGCATAAAAACGTAGATTAAAACGATTTTTAACTTCATAAAGCCTCCTAAAGCTATATCTTGAATCATCATACACTAAATTATGCGATATTGTACCGGTTATGAAAAGGTGGTATTTCGCATAATTAAATACTTTTCAGAGACGAATGTTTTACCGAATAAATGAATCAAACATATTGACAGTTATATGATGTTAAACTATAATAAAATAAAATAAAACCAATCGGAGGTGGCAATGTTTGATGTAATAGTAATAGGAAGCGGAACAGGCGGGTATGTATCTGCAATAAGAGCCGCTCAAAACGGGCTCAAAACGGCAATAGTTGAAGCAGGAGATATAGGGGGAACATGTTTAAACAGGGGATGTATACCGACAAAAGCGATAATTGGCAGTGTTGAAGTGGTTCATAAATTCAACATTGCCGGCTCGTTCGGAGTTCACATAAATGAAATGAGTTTTAATTGGGATGAGATACAGAATAGAAAGGAACAGATAGTTAATAAACTTACATCTGGTGTGGAGTTTCTCCTGAAGAAAAATGGTGTCGAAATAATACGCGGATTTGCTTCAGTGGATTTTAACAAAAAAGTTTCCGTTAAACATAAAGACGGAAAGGAAGAATCGTTTGAGACAAAAAACATCATTGTTGCCACAGGTTCAGAACCGCTTGAACCGGCAATATTTAATGTTGATCATAAAAGAGTTTTGAATAGCACTGATGCTTTGAATATGGGTAAATTACCGAACTCTATTGTGATCGTAGGCTCAGGAGCCATAGGACTGGAATTTGCTACAGTATTTGCAAAATTGGGTGTGGAAGTTGATATAATTGAGATGTTACCGGACATAGCCCCGGAGATTCACGACAGAAAAATCGTAAGAACCCTTGCTCTCAGTCTTAAAAAATGTGGAATCAAAATCCATACGGGGGAAAAGGTCGAATCAGTTGAAGTAGGTCAGAACGAGGTAGTTATTAAAACCGATAAAGGTAATAGTTTTAAAGCCGAGAAGGCTCTTATAGCAATCGGCAGAGCCATAAACAATGATTTGCTTAAAAAGTTAGGGGCTGATTTTGACGGGCATTTTGTAAAGGTGAAGGAGAATATGGAAACTTCTATAGAGGGAGTTTATGCTGTAGGAGATATAACAGGAGGACCATTATTGGCACACAAGGCGGAGTTTGAAGGTGTTGTTGCGGCAGACAGTATTGCGGGGAAAGTGAATAAAAGAGAATTATTCAGAAACATACCTGCTTGCATATTCACAATACCTCCCGTTGCAACATGCGGATATACGGAGGATGATGCAAAAAAAGAGGGAATCGATGTTAAAACCGGAGACTTTAATTACAGTGCAAACGGCAAAGCCCTCGCCATGGGGGAGAGTACGGGATTTTGCAAAGTTGTAACGGAAAAGAATAGTGGGAAAATAATCGGCGTTCAAATAATCGGCGAAGGAGCTGATATCATGATAAGCGAAGCTTCAGTTTTAATTAAAGAAGGGATTAGTGCGGAGGAATTTTCCCATATCATTCATCCGCATCCTACACTGGGCGAAATTTTAATGGAAAGTGTACATGACAGTTTGGACGAATCGATACACAAATTCAAAATCAAGCGTTGAATTACATCTTGTCGGGGGCATTTACTCCGATCAGATTTAACCCGACTTTAATCGTATTTTTTACGCATTGTACGAGGGCTAAACGGGCTAAGGATAATTCTTTATCATCTGTTATAACACGGTGCTTGTTGTAAAAACTGTGGAATGTCGAAGCCAAATCTATCAGGTATTTCGGTAATATTGCAGGTTCTCTCATTCTTATTACATCATCCAGTATGTCGGGAAAAAGCAGGATTACCTTTATCAATTCGATCTCTTTTTCCTCGTTGAGAAGAGAAAAATTAACATAACCATTTAGTCTTATTCCCTTAGACCCTGCAAAATCTATAATACTGGCAATTCGCGCATGGGCATATTGAACGTAAAAAACGGGGTTATTTTCGCTTTTCTCTTTGGCAAGCTTCAAATCAAAATCAAGATGAGAATTCTTCTTCCTCATAACGAAGAAAAATCTTGCTGCATCTTTTCCAACATCTTCGAGAAGGTCATCAAGAGTGATGATCGTCCCTTTTCTCTTTGACATTTTGATTTTTCCCCCTTCATTGATCAGGTTTACAATCTGGTGTATTAGAATCTCGAGTTTGTCGGGATTATGTCCTAAAGCCTCGAAGATAGCTCTTAGTCTCTTTACATAACCATGGTGATCGGGACCGAAAATATCAATCAAATACTCGAAATTACGCCGTATTTTATCTTCATGATAGGCGGCATCGGGTAACAGGTATGTATATTCACCATTACTTTTTATAATGGCTCTGTCTTTGTCATCACCGAAGTCGCTTGATTTGAAGAATGTTGCTCCGTCTTTTTCATAAAGGAGGTTTTTATCTCGGAGGGTTTCTATAACATATTCCGTTAAACCTTCCTCTCGTATGATCCTTTCATGTATTTCCGAATCGAATTTTACATTGAAATTCTTAAGGCTTTTTATTTGCATTGTGTGGAAGTATTTTACCCCCTCCGTTCCCAAATAGTTACTTCTTGCTTCATCATCCATTTTCGAAAGATCGGTCTTTCCTATAATCAATTTCACAAAATCTTCGATGTATGATCCGTGATAACCGTTTTCCGGTATCTCATAGGGCATTCCATTCAACTTTTTATACACCTCGTTACACGATATTCCCAACAGAAAAACCTGATTTCCTCCGTCATTTATGTAGAATTCGCTTATGGCATTATATCCCCTCATGTTAAGAATCCTGACGAAACTGTCACCGAGTGCAGCCGCTCTTCCGTTAACTATTACCATAGGTCCTGTCGGGTTCGAACTGACATATTCAACAAGTATTTTTTCTTCTGACAAATGCTTTAATTTTGCAAATTCCTTTCCCTCGGAATAGACCTTTTCAATTTCCTTGTGATAAAATTCGTTTTTAAGGAAAAAATTTATATAACCGCCTACAACTTCGATTTTTTCGAAATTATTATTCCCTTCAAGAGCATTTTTAATGTCTGAGGCGATCTTTTTAGGGTCGTTCTTCAAGATTTTAGCAAGTTGAAATGCAACTTGAGTGGAATAATCACCGAATTGTTTATTGGGACTTTCCACTACCGACGGTTCCGTATCGGACAATTTGAAAATTTCCTCGATGGCTTTCTTCAATGATTCGGTTATAGTGGTTTTTATCATTTTATTCTCCGAGCTTTGGCGTTTCTACTTCGGCATTTCCCCACAGTGATTCTATGTCATAGTAGTAGTAGGTCTCTTCATCGAATATATGAACGACTATATCGACATAATCCATAAGAATCCACTTTGCATTCTCATATCCCTCGACGTGCCATACATTTTGTCCGTCTTCTTTCATTTTCTTTTTGATATTATCGGCAATAGATCGGAGGTGTATATTGGACGAACCTCTAATTATGACGAAATAATCTGTTAATGACGTAATTTTTCCGACATTCAGAATTTTGATTAAATCCGGTTTTTTCTCATTGGCGAACGTTACAATTTTCTCCAGCGTATCCCTATTTTCTTTCTTTTTTGTCACTGTACCTCCTTATAAACAAGGCTGATTTTTCTTTATAGTTACCACCTAAAACGATAGTTACGTCAAAAAGGTATGTTCCTGTCGAATCAACAACAACGGAATCTATACCCGTTACCGAGGAAATTAAATTGACCTTCCTTTGGGGTAATCCTTCCTTATAAACTATATAACTCATTTTCGTACTTTTTGCAAGATTACCTATATTTATAACATCGAAATCGGCGGTTTCCAGTAAATAGGAAAAATAGCTTGCAACTCCTTTATCACCGCATGCGTTTCTCACATCTATTGTGAATGACTTCCTGTATGCCTCGGACTCTTCTTTCCGGGATAAGAGATGCGTAAAACGGAGAAAGAGAGAAACAATCATCATAAAGAGAATTACAAACAGTAAAAATATTACGGACTTATAAAAGGGGTTTAACTTTTTTTTACTCTTCTTTTTTGTCATTGATTGTAGTGTTGGGATTGATTATGCTATCCTTTGAAAT
>JAACEC010000115.1 GCA_011682715.1 Pseudomonadota bacterium | reverse complement strand
AAGAAGAATAATTAACAAGGGCATTATTAATTTTTTCATAGTTGTATACTACTAAAATTTAACTTTAATGTCAATAGAATTAAGGGAAAATAGAGGGAAAATCTTATTTCTTTCAAACTGTTTTTCCGCAAGAAATTTATTTCTACAATTCATTGAAAACTCTACCCGCTCATCTTTCCGAGACAACGGATTATATACTGTTAAATAACTTTCTATAAAGCATTCTGCTTTTTCCGGTGGGGAGCAGATCCAACTTCCTTTTATACGTTTCCTCCAATTCGCTAAAAATTTTCTTCAATTTGTCTTTTCTCCCCTCTTTGTAATAGAGTTTCATAAGCCACTGGTATACCAATGCCTCCAACGGATACAACTCTTTCATGTTATAAAGAATTTTTTCGGGCTCGGAATATTCACCTATGTCGATATACATATCAGCAAGATAAATACTGTTTCTAAAAATCAACTCCTCCGTTTCATCTATAGTATAAAGTGATCGAAAGTGTTTGAATTTCCGTATCACTCAAAATAATTTAACGTGAAATTGAATGCTTCATATATATTCACTCTGTCGACGGTTTTATCAATAGTTATACCTTTGCTTTCAATTGCATATACAAGATATTTAGAGAAAATCTTCGGATCGTTATCATCGAGATTATACAGGATATAAGGCGTTTTATTTTTTAAAAAAACCCTAAATACTACTGTGGTTTTTTCGATTCTCGGAGAATCTATCACAACGAAAAGAGAATTATTTTTTTGATATTCCATACCCTCAATTATATTAGACCTGTAAATTTCCGAGAAATTCATCAGGGGGAATGTAGCTTTGCCCTAATGATATCCATATAACATTCTCATTAAAGCTTATTAAATCAAATTATTACGATTTATCAACAACAAAAGCAATTTTCCTCGAAACCCAACATTTATCATCCCCATTACGAAAAGACCGAATATCAAACGTAAATTATTATATAACATAATTTATTAACATCATTTTGTGAGATAACTCAAAAAAAATATTGACACATCATATTTAATATAATATATTAATTATATGGGCTTAAGAAAAAGAAGAACAAGCAAAAGCATACGAATCGGAAATGTGATTATAGGTGACGGATACCCGGTTGCAATACAGTCGATGGTAAATAAGAGAGACATTATAGGGATATTCGAACAAATTAAACAATTGGAGAAATCCGGTTGCGATATAGTAAGGATTGCTATTCCGGATGAAAATGCGATCGGATTTATTCCCAAAATAAAACAATCTTTTTCCATACCCCTCGTAGCTGATATTCACTTCGACTACAAATTGGCTATAAGAAGCATTGAAATGGGTGCTGACAAAATACGAATAAATCCGGGGAATATCGGAAGTGATAAGAAGGTCAAAGATATAATAAAAGCGGCCAAGGATTATGATGTTCCCATAAGAATAGGGGTTAACAGCGGTTCATTGAAATTGGAATATATAAATAAATACGGCGGCCCGACCGCAAAAGCCATGGTTGAAAACACACTTGATTTTGTAAAATTCTTTGAGGACAACGATTTTACAAATATCGTTCTGTCACTTAAATCTTCAGACGTAATTACAACCGTTAAATCCAATATCAGTATCGCCAAAAAAACCGAATATCCTATCCATATAGGCGTTACCGAAGCAGGTCCCGTTTTCGAAAGCACTGTAAGATCATCAATAGGGCTGGGATACCTTTTACTTAACGGTATCGGAGATACCATACGAGTTTCCATTACGGGAAATGTAAACAACGAAATAGCCGTGGCAAAAGAGATTCTGAAAAACTGCATTCCGGAAGCAAAGGGGGTCAGAATCATATCATGTCCCACATGCGGAAGAACGGAAATCAATCTCGAGAATTTGATCAATTTTGTAAAAGATGCTACTAAAAACATTGATACGCCCATAACAATTGCCGTTATGGGTTGTATTGTAAACGGACCCGGAGAAGCAAAACATGCGGATTTGGGTATTGCAATGGACCATACTGACGGCATAATATTTAGAAAAGGAAAAATTGTTAAGAGGGTTCAATATGCTGATGTAAGAGATAGTTTTATAGAGGAACTTAATTCCTTAATAGGAGAAAAAAATGGAACTTATACAGGAAATACAAAAAAGTTTAAAGGATAATGAGGCTTATCTTCTCCTATCCTCCGATGAAATCGGATACCTTCTCAATTTGAAGACCTCATTTAATATCTTCGAGTTTAATTTAGCCCTGTTAATTACTCGGAAAAAGGTATATTTGTTGTGTACATCGTACGAAAAAGAACAATTGAAGAAAATTACACCTTCATATTGCAAATTCGTCATGGTAAAACAAAATGAAATCTTTAACGAACTGTACTTTTTCCCTTTTACCATAAGTTCGTTGCTTGAAAATGACAAAATAGAAAAGCTCTATTCCCCTTCTCATATTGCGGATTCCATGTACAATGTAAAAACCGAGATTGTAGACGATATAATTCTCAAAAGAACTGCAATAAAAAATGAAGACGAGGTACAATATCTAAAAAGAGCCATACAAATTACCGAGAAAAGCATACAGAATACGGTAAAGGATATAAAACCCGGCATGATGGAAATTGAAGCACGAAACATACTCGATTATTATTTGTATAAAAACGGTTGTGAGAAACGAATTGTGCCCTCTAAGGTCGTTTTTTACAAAAACAGTCTGAGCTTACACCCCACTCCGGGGAATGAAGTATACAAAGAAAATAAAAACATCTTTTTTTCCGCAGGTACCATGTTCAGGGGACAAGGGGTCAGTTTACCTCAAAATTTTGTAAAGGGCAACTTGACAGCAAAAATACAATCCATATTCAATCACCTCATTAATTTGAGAGAAGGACTGTACGAATATATTCAACCGGGGGTCCGTTTGAACGAAATTGCACAATTTTATCTCGATAGTATCACAAAATTAAAATTGAACAAAAACGTATATTTCCCTCCTGTTTCCATAGTTCTTATTAATGACAGGGACATTCCGGCTACACTGAGCAATAGAACAATGATTAAAGAATATATGACGATAAAGATATCGCCGTCTATTTTCCTTTCCAATTTTGGAAGATTACAAGTGACGGATATCGTTTACATGAATAAGCTGAAAGATTCGATTTTATTAACAAATACTCGCTATCACTTCGGGGTATAAATTCTTATGTTTCTGATCCCTATTTTTAACGAAGATTTTGAGTTCAAGAGACTTCCTTACATAACAATAACATTAATACTGTTAAATACGATAATCTTCTTTTTTACATCGAACATCGTTTCACACCAGATGGATCATTTGGGGAAAGTTGCAACCAAATTGAATAGAACAACCGTCCAGCTTATAATTGAAAACAAAGCACCCGAATATTTTAATAAAAATTTAATCGGGTTTCATGAAAGCACATTCAATAAAATAGCAAAAGACAGTACTTTTAACCGTAATTCGGATTTGTATACGAAGTGGAGCACATATTACAATGAATATAAATCTATGAAAAAGAATTCCTTTTATAACAAATGGGGAGTGACACCGGCTCATCTCAACATAATTACACTGATTACGGCTATGTTTATACACGTCTCTTTCTTTCATTTGTTCTTCAATATGCTATTTCTTTGGCTTGTGGGATTAAATATAGAAGATGATTGGGGAAGAATCGTTTTTGTTTTACTCTATTTAGTTGGTGGTATCTTTTCCTCTCTTATTTATGCGGGTATGTCAGGGGACAAAGGAATTCCCCTTATCGGAGCATCAGGAGCAATAAGCGTAATTATGGGGGCCTTTATGGTCCGGCATTTCAAAACGCGTATACGCTATTTCTATTTTATACTTTTGATCTTTTATCCCATATGGGGTATAATAAATATACCCGCATACGTAGTTCTCCCCTTCTGGTTTTTAGAACAAATTTTCGGTGCATCAATGAGTGCTCATGCTAACGGCGGTGTAGCCTATTGGGCTCACATAGGGGGATTTTTGTTCGGAG
>JAACEC010000114.1 GCA_011682715.1 Pseudomonadota bacterium | reverse complement strand
AATCATCTTTTCCGCCTTTTCCGGCGCCTTATACACCATCCCCGCCATTGTGCTGAGTGTATTGAACAGAAAATGTGGATTGACCTTCGATTGTAAAACGGTGTATTTCGATTCTGTCTCCAGTCGTTTCAAATGCTCGATCTCCATTTCCCTCTCCTGAAGTTTGTACTTAACAAAACGGTAATAGGTCATTATAAATGAAATTACAAGACCTATGATAAGCGTTACTAAAAGCAATATGAGATGTCCTGCTAATGTTTTAAAAATAATTACATGCAATGTATATCGCATCAATATTATGGCAAGTTCCATTCCCAGAAGTGCTCCTACTACTCCGATTGTTACACTTATGGCTTTAATTCTAACGGTCTCAGGGCTAAACTTAATCACCAGTCTGAATAAAATCTCCTCACAAAGCCCTATGGAAAATGAAATTATGACAGAGATAATAAAATAGTTAAGCAAGTACATCCATTTGCCTGAAGAAAGTGCAAGCATTAATGCAATAAGTGCTGAAAGTCCGAGATAAGAAACTACCCTTATAACTGTCTTTTTCATCCGTTTACTCCTACATTTCAGATTAGCTGAATTTCATATAAATTTCAAGTCTTTACCAGCGGAATTTAAACCTGACAATTAAAAACGAAACAACTATGATTCCCGAAAGGACTAATAAATCCGTTCCATACTGGCTCATTGACCCGCCAAACCATCCTTTTTGCATTATATCAACAACATAAGTTAGCGGTAAATAAACACTTATCTGTTTTATAGAGAGAGGGAGATTCTGCATCGGAATTATCGCTCCCGAAAAAAACATCATGGGAAAGAGAAGTGACATGCCTATTGCGTTAGCTGAACGAGCCGACCGCATAAAACTCGCAAGTAGAAAGCCGATGGAAAGGAAAGCAATCGTTGAAAGAGAGTATAGGAAAAAAACGAGCAGGGCGTTTCCTGTAAATCTCAAACCATACAGGAGTTTTCCGGTTACAATTAAACCGGCCGTTCCAACTGTCGTAACAAGATAGTAAAAAAGCACCCATGATATCATGACCTTCGTTGCCCCACCAGGTAATGTTCTGTATCGCCTAAGTATACCACGCTCCCTGTCACTTGCTATGGATATGGGAATGGACATGAGTCCCGTAATGGCAATTATTATCCCTATATAGGCTGGAACGGAAACATCCACAAATCCGAATCCGCCGAAATAGTCCGAGGCTTTATTGCCGTATATACTGCCGAATATCAAAAGCATGATTATGGGGAATATCATTGTAAAAAAAAATCCCTCGAACTCCCTAACAAATAGTTTTGTGTTAATAACAACCATTTTGCTTACCGTTTTCATATTACTTCCTCATTAAAATGATCGGTTAAATGGAGATATACATCCTCGAGATTAGCCGTTTTGTACTGTATGTTTGCTTTTATTTTTCTGTCGTTTATAATCCTTGCAATATCCGCAAGTACCGATGTGTCTTTACCCTCAATCTCTATTTTTCCCTTTTCTACGGATATATCGAGAACGGATTTAATAGTTTTAAAAATTTCAACATCTATCTTTTCTTCAGACTCTATGATAACACGATTTTTCATCCCCATCCTGTCTATCAACTCTCCAGGCGTTCCGTCTGCTATCACTTTTCCCTTATCTATTATCATAACCCGATCGCAGAGATATTCCGCCTCCTCCATATAATGAGTGGACATTACAACGGTTTTACCTGCATATTTTATCGTCTTCATAACATTCCACATCTGTCTTCTCGCCATAGGGTCAAGCCCGGTAGTAATCTCATCGAGAAACAATACCTCCGGATCGTTGACCATGGCAAGAGCCACGAATACACGCTGCTTTTGCCCTCCGGAAAGACTCGAAAAGTAGTTGTTCTTCTTATCCTCGAGCTGTAGCTTAACGAGCAGTTCTCTCCAATCGACATTCTTATTATAAAAGGAAGAAAAGAGATCCAGAGCCTCCCATACCTTCATCCTCGGCGGAAGAGACGATTCCTGCAACTGAATCCCCATTCTCTCTTTAAAAAAATCATCATTCACCGTCATCTTCTTTTCGAATATCTCTATATCGCCCTCATCATGGTGCTGTAAGCCCTCGATGCACTCCAATGTTGTTGTTTTTCCGGCACCATTTGGCCCCAAAATGCCGAAAATCTCCCCTTTTTTAACGGAGAACGAGATGCCGTCAACCGCCTTTACATCCCCGTAGTGCTTTTTCAGATTATTTACTTTGAGTATCATCTTTGCCTCCTTTACTATTTACAGAAATATAAACATTAATGTATAATGATGTAAGGAATTTGCGACGAAATGCATTAGTTATCGACGAAACACATTATTTGTAGGCTTTTGCATTTTGTCAGCCCGATTTGGCATTTTATCGCATTTTTGTTGGAGTGTAACTATTTTTACATTATATTCGAAGTGAAAATAAAAGGAGGTACTATGAAAACCAAAATCTCTCTACTCACACTAATGCTCTTTGCCCTATTCCTCTCCTTGAACGGAAAGAATACAACAGCGGGCGGATTCGGTGGTTTCACTTTCTCTTCTGTCTACAATGACTACACGAACTTGAATACCAATCTTCAAAGTGCGGGTTATTCAACAATCACAAAAGGGTTTTACTTCGGAAGAGATGGCAGCGGATACGGCATTATTAACAATATTTTAATCGGGGGAAGTTCCGTATCTTCACAGGTGTCCACAGAGAACGGAACAAATTCCGCAATTGTTAAGTGCGAAGGGGGTTACTTCGACATAGGTTATCTCTTTTCGCCTGTTAATTATGTAAGCCTTTTCCCCCTTATCGGATTCGGATCAATGACCTACTCCCTCGATCTCCGCCCTTCTATAGGTGATACCTATTTTGATTCGCTTCTCGTTAATCCGGGAAGAATCTCAACGATTGTCAATAGGAGTTTTTCCGTCGCCTTTTCCGGTAATGTAATGTTCAGATTACCGTTTCCAAGTCAATACTCATTTCTGGGGCTTGTCGTAGGCGGTGGATACGCTCTTACTCCGTCATTCGGATCGTGGAAAACATCCGACGGCTCCGTTGTGAATCAGGGGCCGGCAATGCCTATGGGGGTTCCCTTTGCCAGGGCATCGGTCGTATTCGGAGGAGGAACGTTTTAACGAGTGGCGGATTATTCCGCCGCTCCACTAAAGGAGAATGTTATGAGATTCTATTTTTCAAGCGGTATTTTCTGGGGCATTGTGTTTATTCTGATCGGTATACTCTTTCTGATTCGCAACTATACGAACATCTACATTCCGATTTTCAGGACGATATTCGGATTGCTGATTATCTATTGGGGACTCACCATACTATTTGGCGGAAGCGCCAGACATAGTAAATCATCCGCCGTTTTTTCGGAAAATACGGTTAATGTGGACAGCACGGAAAGTCACTACGGCGCCGTTTTTGGGAAAAGTACGATAAACTTTACTGATTCGACACTTACCGAGATAAAACAGATCGATATGGAGATCGTTTTCGGAGAGGGGATCCTTCGTATAAATAAAAACATACCGGTTAAGTTAAAAATAGACGGTGCTTTTTCCAGTATCTCCACACCTTACGGAACACAACCTTTTCTCGGTTCTTCCGTTTCCACAAATAAGCTATTTGACAAAAGCAAGCCGTATCTGTTTATTAAAACGGATGTTGTCTTCGGGAGTTTAAAGATAGAGGAAATTTGACCTTAGCCGAAAACGGATTTTATCCGTCCGAGTCCCTCTTCTAACATCAGGCGAGGGCAACCTATGTTGATCCGCTCGAATCCCTTTCCGCCGGGACCGTAAATTCTGCCATCGTTCAATCCTATTCGAGCCTTCTCTTTTAAAAAGTTGTTTATCTTATCCGCATTGTATCCCGTATCTCTAAAATTAAGCCAAACCAAGTATGTTCCATCAGGAACGATAACCTTTATTTTAGGCAAGAATTTTTCAAAATAATCCGTCAGGTAGTTCAGGTTATCCTCAAGATACTCGATAAGTTGATCCAACCA
>JAACEC010000013.1 GCA_011682715.1 Pseudomonadota bacterium | reverse complement strand
ACACAGGTAATGCCGTTGAAATAGACGGTAACCTCTTTACCGGGACCGATCCCAATGCAATGCCCGAACTACTGCATAGGATAATCGAACACGCTAAATCGGGAGGATGATATGAAAATATTAAGATACTTACTTCTTCTTTTTCCCCTGTTGCTCTATGGTTCCACGGTTTCTGTGGTGGAAAGTCCGTATAATGATATGAAACCGTCTATAGCTTCATTCTCGATGAACAGTCCTACTTTCACTCTCGCATGGGAAAGAGGGGATACAACCGTTTCATGTACAATCTACGTAACAATCAGCAATCACGACTTTGCGAATATTACCCCCGTTCGATTAACCGAAGGAAACTATATAGATAAAAACCCCGTTGTAACATATATCGATTCTCTTTATCCTATGGTAATCTGGGAAAGAAAGAGCGGCTTATCTTTTCAGCTTTACAGCTCCTATTACAAGGATAATGGTACCTGGAGTTCTCCCCAACAGATCGATTTCAGGCGATGAACTTTATCCGTATGCAAAGGGGAAGAAACTATATTTCCAATCCATCGGCCGCATATATTACTCCTACTTCAACGGAACCTCATGGAGCTCCGCATCAATTGCGTCAAATATAAACGACGATTCTTATCATCCTTCTTTTTCAACGGCAATCGGACTTGTTTATGATGTAAACTCAAGCGGAGTGTGGCGCATCCATCAATCGGATTCTCTCTTTACAAACACGAGCACGGCTCCCCTTTATCCTATGGTAACCGATTACGGCGACTACCTTTACACGGAAAAAAACGGCAATGTTTATTCCATAATTCTTTACGACGGGACAGCCCATCATACCATTGATACATCAAATACGTTTATCGGACATCACAGAATTGCGGATGTTGGCACAATAACAAAGGGCAATACAGGTGATTTCGAATGTTATGTAAAGGATGAAGGCAATAGAAATGTTTATGCCACAAACTGGGTTAATAACCAGAAATACCTTTTAAATTCAGGGGATTATGATGGGGATTATCCCTCTCTCTGTGTTATAAACGGTTACAGAACACTGTACAGGGTCCCGGTGGTATTTCAGGAATCGCATAGTGGGAAATGGGATCTCTACGGGGATATTTTTACTCTGACCAACGGAGGAGTGGAAAAGTCGAATATAATTTTACAAAACGACGGTATAAGAATTCGTTACACAAAAAGAGGCATAGAAATAGATACCAAAACAGCCGGAACGATATATCGAATCAATGGTGTTTCGGTAAAGCAAGTTGCAGCGGGTGACAACGAAATCAAGTTCGGAACACTGGATAGTGGGATTTACTTCGTAAAATTAGAAACCGGACAAACAAAGAAATTTATTATCAAATAAAAAAGGGAGAGTTTTACTCTCCCTTCCCTTTCACTGATGAAAATTACTTCTTAATCTTCGCCGCTTTCATTTTGAACTGTGAGCCAGCACCGAAGTGAGGGACAAATTTTCCCTTAACTTTCATTTTCTCTTTTGTTCTCGGGTTGATAGCTGTTCTGGGCTTTCTCCATTTTGCCTGGAAAGTTCCAAAACCTACGAATGTTACTTTTTCCTTTTTGAGAACTGCCTTCTGAATGTTATCCAGCATGGAGTCTATTACCTCTTTTACCTTTTTGTTGCTCAAATTAGCCTCGGCAGCTACAGCCTTAATTAACTCTTGTCTGTTCATTATACCTCCTTTTCTTTTACCTACAATAAAACTATAAAACAGTGATTATGCTTTGTCAAGGGATATTTTCTATCTCTTTGTATGTTTTATAAGGCTATATACGGCGTTACAACATTAATCAAGTATATCTGCCGATATATGGTAACTTACTGAATTATCTGTAGTTTATTTATTTAACACAAAAATATTGAGTTATTTGAGAATATAGTTTAATTCTCGAAAATTTTATAAAATTTACCTATCTGAACTCAAACAGCCTGGGTTTTAACCCCTTAAAGATATTTTTTGAACCAATCCGTCATCAATTCCAATCGTTTCAATCGTCTTGACGGCGTACCCATTCTCGACAAACCGTGTGACTCCCCGGGAAAACGTGCAAACCGGACTTTTTTCTTTAATATTTTGAGTGCCGTATACAGTTGTTCCGCCTGCTCAATAGGACACCTCAAATCATTCTCACTGTGAATGATCAGCAGCGGTGTCTTTATATTTTTTACGTATGATATGGGGGAATACTCCAAATAGTAACTCATATCCTCCCAAAAGGTGGTCCCGAACTCCTTTCGAAATTGATAGCCGAAATCGGAGCTACCGAAGAAACTGACGAGATTGGATATGCTTCTCTGTGTCACTGCTGCTTTAAATATATCAGTATGACCAATCATCCAGTTTGTCATAAATCCACCGTAACTCCCTCCGGTAAGTCCTATTCTTTGTGGATCGATATATGGCTTTTTTTTCAATATATCGACAGCCTTCATTATATCAACAGAATCCGGTTCCCCCCATCGTTTCACCAGGGATTTTGCGAATTTTTCACCGTAACCCGTGCTCCCGTGCGTATTCGAGTAAAAGACAACATAACCTTTTGCGGCAAGTACCTGAAATTCGTGAAAAAAACTGTTGCCGTACTGAGCATGAGGACCGCCGTGAATTTCGACAATAAGAGGATACTTTTTAGTTTCATTAAAATTATGCGGTTTAAGAATCCATCCGTAGACTCTATCGTTCTCAAACCCTTTCCAGCTTATTTTTTCCGAAATCGCTATATTTCTCGATGATATGAATTCCTTATTCGGGTCAACAACTAACTCTTTTTTCTCCCCTTTTTTTATGAAAACTCTCCCCGGATGATCCGTGTTTGAAAGAGCAAATATCTCGATTTTCCCGCATGCCCCGAAAGCCATTACTTTTCCCTCACCATTAAAAACATGATGCAAAATATTTTTATCGAGATCATATTTGTAAAGATGTGTATTACCTCTGTCACTGACTTGAAAATATAGTGTATTATTCGGAGATATTTTAATTGAGGCTGATTCGAATCCCTCCCCCATGTCATCAATTGTTGTATCGGTACACATGAGATCCCTATTTTCCATGATGCGAAAATATTTTCCGTTTTTTATATCATAGACAAACGGTTTTATGTTTGCGGTTCCCGTATAATCGTCAACATCAGTATTGCCTATGAAACAGAGATATTTACCATCCCCGGAGATGACAAGCGAATATTTCGGTCCGTCTGTAATTTCCAGTCTGCTTATTTTTCCCGACTTAACATTCATCTTGTATACGGATATGTAGTTACTATCGATCTCCCAATTACTCTTGTCAAACGTCGTGTAGTAAATATACTTCCCGTTGGGGGAAAGAACGCCTTCCAATACCCCCGGTTTTAAATTCGTCATCTTCTTCAACTGTTTCGTTCTAATATTATACAGATAGAGTTGCGGACGATTTTTGTGAAGTACCCCCTTTCCATCGAATCTATATATCAAATTATCTATTATTCTGACAGTAGGGAGCGATTTTTTCTTATCCTCCTCTTTCTCTTCTTCGATTTGTTTCTCCTCCTTACTCTTTTCAATGAGCGTCATTAGGATATATTTTTCACCTGATGACCATACATAATCCTCAATGAAATACTTTTCGAGTTCAATTGCCTCGGCTTCTCCGCCATCAGACGGCATTATGTAAAGTTTTCCCTTTTTATCTCTATCCGAGATAAACGAAATCATACTTCCTTTTGGGGAATATTTCACGGCTCCGTATTTGTGCCCCTTTTTGAGGATTCTTTTTTCGGTCTTTGTCTCAAGATTAAATTCAATTACATCGGTGATATATCCGTCTTTCTTTTTATCAACCCTACTTATGGTATATATAAATCGCCTTTCGTCCGGTTTTACGGAAATAGTACCTAAAAATCCTATTTCATAGAGATCCTTAGCAGATATGTTGATTTTTTTCATATTGCCTCCATGTTGTTTTATTTTATCACAGATTTCATCATAAGTGTAGAGGAAATACAGTAGATAGGTACGGACATATTTATCCGTTTAAAGAAAACAAAAAACAAAAATTCAAAGAAAATTTCACATCGGGAAATCCCTTATTCTTCATCCGATCAGAGTAAAAAAGAACTGAGGACAGGCACATCTGTTTCCGAAATTATTTTCTGCCCTACTCTTACATTTTCAACCTGCTTGGAAATGTAAAGGTAAGGTAATATATTAGAAAATTGGCGCTATTAATTAAAAAAAACAATCAAATTAATCCTTGTCCGGGACACACAAATTAGGTGATATTACCTCACCTCCCTAAATGTCACCAATTTGCAATTATCAGTTTACAATTAATGTTTCTATATTTATTCTCTAAGCCGTAGGGCATTAAACCCATCCCCCTGCGATTCATCCTCGGTTTTGATTGTATCAGTTACCAAATCCGTTTCAGGATTAATTTCCACTATTGTTTCGCCATGTGAATTTGTAACATAAATCCTGTTTTTATATGCTGAATATTTTATGTCTGACGGTCCTCCGTAAGGTATTTTTATCTCTTTAATCACCTGATGTGTATTATCATCTATAACAATAACCGAATCCACATCATTACCGTTGAAATCGGATAAGTACCTTACAAAATATATCTTGTCATTAACTTTTATCATTTTTCCCATCCCTAATGTCGAAGAAAAGGTTTTTAAAACACTTATCCTTTTTAAAGTAATTGGATTGAATAATGATATGTTTCTACACATATACATATAATAATAACCGTTTGAGATGATAAAATATGCAGCCTCACCTATCCCCTCATTATCAATTTCTCTATATTCCGATATTTCACTATCACTATCAGGACAGTAATGTGCCATATATACTTTTTCATCCAACCCCAATGCTGTTAATCCATGTAACATTATATCAAATGTGTCCTCCCCGCTCTCCTGTATTTCGTCTATAAAACCTTTCGTATAAAGATTACCCACCACCTTTCTTTGATTTAAATCGACTACTACATTCCTGATTACGGAATCTCCATATAATATCATATTTGATGTCACCAATATCCTGTTATTCCCAAGATCGAACATCTTATTAGGGGCTGTGTTTACATCTATTGCCCCTTCCTCCAATCCCGTGGAAGGGTTTATTATCCTTATCGTATGACCGACAGAGTTCATGCCGGTAAGCTGCATCGTAATATATATTTTGCCATCACTGTCTACATAAAAATCTCCGTCTCCCATAAATTCATCTTTGTAAATATAACTGACATCTCCGACTATTTCATTATTATCAAGATTGAAAATTGTTATCCTTCTATCTCTATTATTCTTTGCATATCCGGCATGTGTAGGGATAACAAGCGGTTTATTGCCTAATGTATGTTCTTTATGAAAGAAGCTGCATCCTGTCATTATTAATATTATACTTATCAATAATAATCTATTCAATTTCATATTTTCCTCCTTCATTTATATGTTTTATAGGGATGAGATTAATATTTCATCCCTAATATTTATCAAATTACCAGGACACTGATTTACCATATGTTCTTGGAGAAAGCAATAATTCATCCGGAGCTACCCATAGAGGCGTTCTCTCATCATCCAAATCCAATCTTGCATACCTTTGTTTCCCTGTCCTAACTTACTCACAATTACCTCCCTTTCTTTTTATCAAAATATACTTTTTTCACCAAGATGTCAATAAAAGGATGGTAAATATGTCCGTACCTATCTACCAAAGTATGTCCATACCACCTGACAAATGGAAAATGGACACACTCACAAGTTTAAGGATAGCAAATATATATGTTGACTATCTTGTAGAAGAAATATATGAATCGGGATTATTTGACATTTTGGCACTTGCGTATATAATCCGATTCATGAAACGCAACAAAAACACAGCCATTCTCATATTCATTGCATTTACAGGAACTATGGGTTTCGGTATTATAAGCCCTATTCTGCCGCTTTATGTAAGATCAATGGGAGCGACAGGTGTAATGGTAGGACTCGTCTCCTCGGTTTTTATGCTGTCACGGGCATTGACCTCTCTTTTCTCGGGAGATTTCCTGAAAAAAATCAAAATAAGTCGAGGAAACAGCATAAAAATATTTTCTCCTTTTATGGCAGTACTCACCGCAGCATATGCACTTATCCCCGTATACGGTTATATAATTACACTGCGGTTTATTCACGGTCTCGTGAACGGAGTCATATGGCCATCCGCCCAATACTTAACTATAAAATCAGCTAAAAAGGGCGAAGAGGCAAGAACAATGTCCCTTTACTATATCTTCGGCAATGTCGGCGGTTTTCTCTCGAAACTACTTCTCCCCGTTTTTATCCTGATGCTTAACGATTACATGCATATACCCGAGAACGGACAGTATCCTTTCCTGTTTATAATTGCAAGTATATTCATGACGATCCCCGTTATTTCTTCCTTCTTCCTGAGCACCGAAAAGAAAACGGTAGAATCACCGAAAGAGGTTAAAAACAACAAAAAGATGGCAGTATCTACAATGATACTGCTATTTGCCGCAATGCTCGGAGGAGCGATTCTCACCACATCCAATTCAATTCTGATTCTCTATTTAAAGGAACATTTTGGAAGTACATTAAAGGATATAAGCCTTATTCTATTTGTCACAAATATCATTTCATTCCCCTTTATCTACCTCATCTCTCATATTGTCGACAGGGGAAACGAACGGTTTATACTACCCGTTATCTTCGCCCTCACATTCGCAGCAACGATAATTCTTTCCTTTGCATGGAGCATAGGTGCCGTGATTCTTTCATTAATATTGATGTACATCGGATTAAAATCGTTCAGACCCGTTTTGAGAGTTTTGATAAATCGCGATAACGAAAACTTCAACAGCCTTATCGGTTACATTAACGCCATTGAAAATACAGGATCTATAATCGGACCGATCATTGCCGGATTCATATACGATAAATTTACGAACCAACTTTCATCTTTCGGGATTTACGGCTCATTGATGCTGTTTAGTTATATGTTGTATTTTATAAGAAAAATCACAGCAGAAAGAACTTAATTATCGCTGTTTTTCGCTCTGATTATTTCAACTCTTACCTTGGCGAACACTCCTGTAAGAGCTCCCAATACGGCAAGAAGAGGTGACATCAGCGTAACGACTCCACTTATGACAATCCCGGTATTTAAAGGGATTTCAACAATAGTTTTGCCGTTCATGTCCTTTATTATCAAATGCCTTACATTCCCCGCTTTGAGCAATTCCTTAATCTTGCTAATCAATTCCCCGGTTGCTATCTTAATCTCTTTTTTCCATTCGTGCTTTTTATCCGTGCTCTACTCCCATTCTATGGTTGAAGGTGGCTTCGAGCTTACATCATAAACAACACGATTGATTCCACTAACCTCGTTGATTATTCTATCTGAAATTTTTTCCATTATCTCGTACGGGAGGTGATAAAAATTCGCCGTCATTCCGTCTACGCTGACTACGGCTCTTATTGCCGCCACCTTTTCGTATGTCCTGTTATCTCCCATCACTCCTACACTCTTTACCGGAAGAAGAACAACGAACGCCTGCCATATTTCATCGTAAAGACCGTTTTTTTCGAGTTCTTCGAGCAGTATGGCATCAGCTTCACGAAGTATACTTAAATCGCTTTCCGTAATATTCCCTATAATTCTTATGGCAAGCCCCGGTCCCGGAAACGGATGTCTTCTTATGATTTTATCGGGAACTCCAAGTAATTTACCCAGTTCTCTGACTTCATCCTTGAACAGCATTCTCAGCGGTTCGATAAGTTTCAGACTCATCTTCTCCGGTAACCCTCCCACATTGTGATGACTCTTAATTGTCTTGGAAGGTCCGAGTACCGAAACGGATTCTATGACATCGGGATACAGTGTCCCTTGTGCCAAATATTTTACGTTTTTGAATTTCGCAGACGTTCTCTCGAATAGCCGGATAAATGTTTCCCCTATAATTTTTCTCTTCTTTTCGGGGTTTTCTATTCCCTTCAAACGCTCTATAAATAATTTGCTCTCGTTTATGGAGACATAATGATCTCCGAGGAGAGGACGGAATGTACTATTGATTAAATTCGTTTCTCCCTTCCTCATCATTCCCGTATCGATATAGATTGAATATAAATTGTCTCCAAGTGCCTTTTTTAACAAAAAACAGGTAACGGTGGAGTCAACTCCGCCGGATAATCCTAAAATTACCTTATCATTTCCGACACGCTTTCTGATCTCATTGATTTGGTTTTCAATGAATTTCTCCATGCTCCAACCCTTTTCGGCATGACAGATTTTAGTGATAAAATTATGCAGCACGTCCATTCCTCGCTCCGAATGATGTACCTCGGGATGGAACTGGATTCCCCATATTCTCCTTTCAAGGTTCTCTATGACTGCATATTCCGAATTATCCGTATGGGCTACCGATTTGAACCCATCGGGAATTACGGTAACTTTATCTCCGTGACTCATCCAAACAACAGAATTGTTTTCAATCCCCTCGAGTAATACGGAAAAACCGTCAATTTTCAACGCTGCTTTTCCGTATTCCTTTGCCGTCGCTTCAACGACTTTACCACCGAACTGAGCGGTTATTTCTTGCATGCCGTAACAGATTCCCAATATTGGAATCCCCATTTCGAAAATCTTCTTATCCGCATGGGGAGCATTATCTTCATATACACTAGCCGGACCTCCGGATAAAACAATCCCCTTAGGATTCATTGCCTTTAATCTATCGATATCTATACTAAACGGAACAATTTCCGAGTAAATTTTCGATTCTCTTATCTTTCTAGCTATCAACTGTGTGTATTGCGAACCGAAATCGAGAATAATTATCTTGTCCATAATCACCTCAACATTTTTATTGCTTTTTCCACATTATTATCGAATACAAAATGACCCGCCACGAGTATGTCTGCTCCCATCTTTCTAACTTTTGAGGCGTTTTCCGCATTTATCCCCCCGTCCACTTCAATTATCCCACCGAATCCCATATCTCTCAATTTTTTGATCTTAAATGATGCATTTCCCATAAACGTTTGTCCGCTGAAACCAGGATGAACAGTCATAACAAGCACAAAATCCACACGGTCAAAATAAGGAATCAATTTCTCCACCGGCGTTTCGGGATTAATGGCAAGGCCGAATTTCGTATCGTAGCTCCTCGTTATTTCAATACACTTTTCTATCTTGTCTTCAAGTTCCATATGCATAGAGATGTACTGAATCCCTATATCGAGAAATCGCTTGAAATACCTATCCGGTTCATCAATCATAAGATGACAGTCAAATGGCAATTCGGTGATTTTTCTAAGCGAAGAAACAACTACCGGACCAATGGTAAGATTCGGAACGAAATGCCCGTCCATCACATCTATGTGGACAATGTCCGCTCCACCTTTCTCCAACATCTCAATATCTTCCCGAAGGCAGGAGAAATTAGCTGAAAGTATCGAGGGAGCCACCAAATTCGTCACTCCCTCCTCGTAACAATGCTTACGCTATCCCCCGGGGAGAGTTTTGTCCCATCTTCGGGGTACTGAAGTATTACCTTGCTCATAAGGCTGTCTACCGTTGTATCGGAATCCACTCCCGTCAATATCAAATTCAGACTCTTAATCGTATCAACGACCATTTTTAGATTCAAACCGATAAGATTCGGCATCTGCAATGTGTCCGATTCGCTACCCTTACTTACAAAAATCGTAATCATGGAACCGGGATCTATTGTTTCGTCGCTCCTGGGAATTGTGGAAACGATATAATCCTTGGGAAAGGAATCGGATGACGTGTAGATCTTGTTTGTTCCGTTGGTTATGTTCATTTTTTTTAGTACAGCAAGCCCGTTCTTCAACGGTATACCTTGTATATATGGCATTGTATATGACTTTGCTCCCATGGAAACTATAACGGAAACTTTTCGTCCTTTTTTCAAAATATTATCCGGTTTGGGATCCTGAAAAATAACTTTGTCCTTCTGGTACAATGTGTCGTATTGATATCCCGCAATATTGAAAATCAAACTGTTGTTTTTCACTACGCGTTGTGCATCCTTCAAATCAAGACCGATTAATGCGGGTACGGAAATATCTTCCCCTTTTCCCACAACCATAGGCATAATCAAATAATTTACAATAATAAACCCCGCCACAAATGACACTGCAATAATAAGAAAATACACCAGGAATGAAATGTTTTTCTTTTTCTTACTGCTCATGATTTACGTAAATTGTTACGACGCTACCCTTTTTAGCTCTTGAACCTGCTGGAGGGTATTGGCTTAAAACGAGATCAAAATCGTAATTTATGTCTGTTTTGTACCTTATTATAACTTTAAATCCTCTATCTATCAATATTTTTCTTGCTGCGGTGTAGTACCTCCCGGTTACATGGGGGACAACACTTAACAATGACACTTTTTTCGAAACAACGAAATTAACCTTATCTCCCTTTTTGACAATGGTACCCGGAGCAGGATTCTGGGATATAACGGAGTTGGGTGTAACAGTTCTGCTCTTTTGCCTTTCAACTTTCCCCAATACAAGCCCGAGCTTTGCAATTTCCGATTTTGCGTCATCTATGGACATATTACGGAAATCCGGTATAGGGAATTCCTCACTGCTCTTTTTATTTAAAGTCAGATAAACGATATCTCCTTTGTTCACCATTTTCCCGGGAAACGGCTTTTGAAGAACAACAACATTAAAAGGCAAATTTACATCGGTTGTGGAATCGAATTGCACAATAATACCTAATTGTTGCGCCGTTAACATAGCATTATCTTTTGATAATCCGAAAAAATTGGGTAGACTTGTTACCTTTCCCCGGAATATATTCGATGGTCCCGAAATCAGTACGACCAATCCAATAACGATTATTGCCGCCAAAATAAAAGATACTATCAACGCCGCATTCCCTTTCCTGTTTATCATATCATCCTCCTCTATTTAATTTTCCATTTCGTTCCGTCTTTTGAATCCAGTATCTCTATGTTCAGTTTATTCAATTCATCTCTTATCATGTCAGCATATTGAAATTGCTTTTCGGCTCTCATTCTATCTCTGATTGCCACAATACCATCTATTATCTTGTCGGAAATTTCGTTTTTTTTCTCCTCTTTTAAATCAAATCCTATAATTTCCAGTACCTTTTTTACAGTGTTTGCAGTTGTCGATTTTTCTCTAATTCCGTTATTTGCATCTTTAATCGCGGCAAACATGAGACCTAATGTTTTCGGAGAGTTAAAATTATCGTTGAGATTTCTCATAAGTCCGTCAAACAGTTCGTTGTCCAAACCGCTCCCCGATGTATTTTTCGATATAAAGCGTTCTATTCTTTCAAAACTGTTAGATGCCTCCTGCAAGCTGTTTTCATCATATTCCAGCGGGCTTCTGAAATGCGTTCTGTAGTAATACAATCTGAGAGCATTGGGAGAAACCTCTTTTAATATATCACTTACCGCAAGAAAATTACTCAGGGATTTAGACATCTTTTCACCCTTTATTCTCAACATTTCATTGTGTATCCAGTAATTTGCAAACGTTTTCCCCGTAGCCGCTTCGCTCTGAGCGATTTCGTTTTCATGGTGAGGGAATATAAGGTCCGTTCCCCCCGCATGAATATCGAATGTTTCCCCCAAATACTTCATACTCATTGCCGAGCACTCGATATGCCATCCGGGTCGTCCCTTCCCCCATGGGGAATACCAGTATGGTTCTCCCTCTTTTGCCCCTTTCCACAGGGCAAAATCAAGAGGATTTTTCTTCTTCGGATTTATTTTAATTCGCGCTCCGGACCTCAGGTCCTCTATCTTCTTCCCTGAGAGTTTGCCATAATCCTTAAACATTTCGGTTCTGTAATAAACATCCCCGTCTACAAAATAAGCGTATCCTTTTTCTATTAATTTCTCAACAAGATCAATTATTTCATTGATATGCTGAGTGGCTCTCGGGTAGTAATAGGGTTGTAGAATATTCATTTTTATTGCGGAGTCTATATACTCTTTGATATATTGCTCGCCGAAGACACGATAATCCATACCGAACTCCCTTGATCGCTCGATAATTTTGTCATCGATGTCGGTGAAATTCTGAATCATTTTAACCGTATATCCGTTATGTTCAAATACTCTTCTGATGAGATCCGCCGTAATATATGCTCTCATGTGCCCGAGATGCGGTCTGTTTTGCACTGTCATACCGCAAACGTAAATCGAAACGTTGCCCTCTTTGATCGGTTTAAATATCTCTTTTTTCCCTGATAGAGTATTGAAAAATTTGATCATCTCTTCCCCTATTTTACCAGACCTCTTCCGGTATTTTTAACGTTTCCCAGAAATTCTTCAATCTCCGCTATAACGGATTCCCTGTCTATCTTCGAAACTAAATTTTCTATCGCTTGCGATACGGTGAGCCCTTCCTTAAATACAATTTCAAACGCCCTCATAATGACCTCTATATCTTCTTCTCTATAACCGTATTTTTTTAAGCCGGCAATATTTACATTTTCTACATACGGTGGACTACCCTTTACCGTTGAAAAAGGAAGAACATCGTATTCTATACTGGCAATTGTTGCTATATGTGCTAATTTTCCCACGGACACTCCCGCCTTCAAATATGAACGGGCATTTATGATTACCGAATCCCCTACGGTCACATCATGCCCTATTATGGTTCCCGTAGCCACTATGGCTCCTTTCTTTATCTTACTGTTGTATCCTACCGTAGAATGACCTAAGATTCTCACATCGGACTCTATCTCCGTCTTTTTCTCGCCTTTTCCGGATTGAATAAGTGTATAGGGATAAATCTCAACACCGTCACCTATGATCAGTCCGCTGTCTTTTCCCTCTTCACCACCTACTCGCAGACCTATAACCGAATAATCGGCAATAAATACATCAGAACCTATGATAACATCATTATAAATTACAACACCGCTCCCAAGAACAACGTTATCCCCAATCAGTACATTATCGTCAATTTTGCAATAATCACCTTTTCGAAAATTTGCGCCTATGGTCCGCATCATTTATCTTCTCGTTTTATTGCCACAGCAGTCAATTCACCTTCACAAACGAGTTTGTCATCCACATACGATTTACCCTTTACAACCACGATGGTTCCCCTCTTTTTTACAAGATTTATCTTATGAATAAGCGTATCACCGGGGACAACGGGTTTCCTAAACTTTACCTTATCGATTTTCATGAAATAGAAAAGGTAATCCTTGGGACTTTCGATAAAATTAACTATGAGAGCGACGGCGGATTGTGCCATGGACTCAACTATCAATACTCCGGGCATAACCGGTTTCCCTGGGAAATGTCCTTGAAAAAACGGTTCGTTAAACGTAACATTTTTAAGTGCCTTCACATGCTCCTTGTCCGCTTCAAGTATCCTGTCAACAAGTAGAAAAGGGTATCTGTGGGGGAGCATCTCCATTATTTCGTAAATATCCATATTGTTCACCTCATTTTTAGTTTTATATCGGTGAGAATATCGTTCACGAGTTGATCCAATTTTTTATCACTGTCCACGCTTCTCACGGATGTTACAATAACTAATCCTGTCTTCGCATTTACTAACTCAAAATTTGTTTTAATAACACCGACATCAGCTTCACAAGTACCGTAGATTACATAATCGACACCGAGGTTTCGTCCCAGGGTCGCCAATTCCGTATCAGTTAACTTACGTCTCACTGTAATTCCCATACCGTTAAGCGAATTAGAAATGTCCTGAATTTTGGTGAAATCATAATCACCTATTCGGTTCAATGCATTCTTCAAGGTTGCTCTCAACTTTGAACCAAGCTGCATCTCCTGTGCCTTATTATTTGTTTCGAACACATCGGGGATAACAATTTCAAGTGTTTTCGCTGTTTCCTTATTTCCGAATTCCCGATTCAATGCGTCTATAACCTCATTTGTGATATCAATGACATCCTTCGAGTAAATAATACCCGATTTACTTTTGTCGAAAATAATCGTATACCCTTCTTCTTGTGCAATTTTTTTGATTATCGTATCAATTTTAACGGTTATCGCTCTCGAATACCCCTTCTTCTTCTTTTCAAGAAGGCCGCCTTCTCCCCATATACTATCGATAAACTGCGTATACGTCCCTTCTTTTCGCTTAATTTCGTTTTCCTTTTCCAATTTCATTTCATTCGATATTACAAGTTCTTTGTTGCTTAAATCCTCTTTCAATCTATTTATTTCGAGTTTTTTTGCCCCGAGTTCCCTTTTCCATTGATTTATCTGCATATTTATCTGTTCTTTAAGCGGGGATAAACCCTTATACGAATTTATGACTCTGTCAGTATCGACATATCCTATTTTTCCTTCGGCAAAGGTGGCCAAAGGTAATAAAAACGCCAAAATAATGATTATCTTCTTCATCACAGCTCCCGTTTAAAATGATGTTCCTATTTGGATATGCGGTTCCCACTGAGCACCGCCCAACCTATCAAAACCGAGACCATAATCAAATCCGATTATGCCGAGCATTGGGATATTCAATCTGACACCGAGACCCGCTCCTTTCTTCATGGGCCAAAAACCTTTATGCAATCCGTCGGTGAATGAGCTCCAAACGTTTCCCATATCGTAGAAGAGAAGGGCGTAAATTTGATCCGTTGCCTTAAACCTCAATTCGACATTTGTTATAAAATATGCTCTGCCTGCATAATCGTAGCCTGTCCCATTGTCGTATCCTACGCTTCTGTCCTGATATCCTCTGAGCCCCATATCACCGACCCCTCCTATGAGAAACTTCTCCGTAACAGGGACATCTCCGGGGGTTTTATAACCGAAACATGAACCGTACGCTCCCCTCAACATTACACCCGTTATCCCTACAAGTTTATGATAGTAACGTGCATCAATCGTGTATTTCTGAAAATGTTCTCCACCTCCGAGCGGTCCCCCTACGAATTCGGCGGTAAATTTCGCCTTCGAGCCGCTCATCGGATTAAAGACATCGTCCCTTGAATCCCTGAGGAGACTCAACAGCACGGAGCTTTTCCAAACATCTCCTAACTGAGATCTTATATAATTACTGACATGAACGGTATCTTCCGAATAGTAATCGATATCCTGAAGCGAGTATTGAACAAAACCGGACAGATACTTAAATTGTTGGAAATATCTTCCCGTTGATACACTGAACCCTTTTCTCCTCTCACTCACATTGTACGGGACAAGATTATGTGTAGTATCAACAATTGTACTATCCGCAACCGAATCCACAACTGTTGTATCTACTCCAATAGAATCATATGAATACTTTACGGTTCTCGTCAAATAAAACACATTTGCCCCCAAACTCGCCCTCGTGTCCAACAGCCACGGTTCATTAAAGGATAATTGAAAGTTATTCAGGGTGCGCCCCTTGTCAAACTGTAAACTGATCTGTCTCCCTGTTCCAAGAAGATTTTTGAATGCCAACGATAAGTTTCCCGTTACCCCGTCAAGCTGTGAATAAGCTACTCCACCGGAAACCGTCTCCGTTGCCTTTTCTTTCACTTTAAACGTCAAATCCACATCGCCCGAGTCATCTACAACCTTCGTATCGAGTTTTAGATCGTCGAAATAGTTGAGTAAGGCGAGTTTCCTTTGCGTTTCAATAAGCCTCGAGCGTTTCAATAGATCACCAGGATAGATCGTCATCTCTCTTCTTATCACCTTTTCATGGGTCTTCGTATTGCCCGCTATATTTACATATCTCAAATGAGCCGGGAAATTTTCGGTTAAGTGTAAAACGATGTTCATCCTGTTCCCCACAACTTTTTTTTCAGGGACGATCTGTAAAAAGAGATAACCGCGATCCCCATAAACACCATATATGTTCTGCAAACTTTTTTCAAAGAGTTTTTTACTGTATTTTGCCCCCGTTTTGAACTTTATAAGAGATTTTAACTTTCGGGTTTTGAAAATCTTATTCCCGTCGATTTTAATCTGTCCGAAATAGATCATTTTACCTTCATCCAGATCAATATGAAGGTACATGTTTTTCCCCGATTTATCATATGTTTTATAAACATTTTTTATTTTGGCAAATGGGAATCCGCTATTTGCATAATATTCGAGTATTTTATCCTTATCCTCTTCGAATTTTTCTTCGTCGAATTTTCCTCTCCAGAAAAATATCCCTTCTCTCGGTTTATTCTGCATTTTTGATTTTAACTTCCCCGACGATATATTTCTGTTCCCTTCGAAGATAATATCTCTCAATACTATTTTATTGTTCTGTGAAATATCTATCTTCAATGTGCATGTATTTCTCAATGTATCCGTATCCGTACGGTATATGGACACGGTAGCATTTAGAAATCTGCTCCCTCTGTATTTTTTTAATATCTTGTTTTGCCAATGAAAAATATTTTTTTCAGATGCGACACTACCTATGAAGATGTTATAATCCTTTTTCAAGTTTTTCTCTTTTACCAACTTCGTTCCCTTGAAATCAATTTTTTTGATTATGGGATATTCGCTAACGTTAATGTCTATATTACACTGAGTGCTGTCCTCTGTAGCAACATCTATGCTGACGTTCCTGAAAAAACCCAATTTATATATATTCTTTATCGCTCTGTCCAGATTATCCTGATTCAGTTCATCCCCGAGATGTAATTGAGAAGCCGTTAAAACAATGGATTCGTCTGCGTTTTTATTACCTTTTACGTCTATGTTCGCAATAAACATTGCAGAAAGATTGATGGAAAAAATTAGCGTTATCACCGTAATCAAAAGAATCTTTTTCAACTTCTCCTCCTATCCGTTTTTACCTTTTCTTTTTTCTTGCTCTTTGTAATTTTAAAATCCAGGCTGTCGTTCTTGACCAGAATATGAACATTGTTCCCCCTGACGACGCTCTTTTTTAATATCATTTCGGAAAGAGGATCCAGAATTTCTCTTTCCATAACATTTCTCAAGTATCTCGCTCCATAAACGGGATCAAAGCCCTTTTCAGCGAGATATTCCCTTGAATCGTCATTTAACACGACATTGATTCCCGCCTCGTTGAGTCTTTGCGTCATCTCTTCGAAGAGAATATCCACGATTTTTACAAGCGATTTCTTATCAAGCTGATTAAAATAGACAATCTCATCGAATCTATTTAGAAATTCGGGATTAAACTTTTCCTTTAATGATTTTGCCATTTTGCCCTTGAAATCACCCCGAGCCAACTGAGCACTTTTAAATCCCATTGTTATGCCTGTTTTCAGAAACTGCGTTCCGAGATTCGATGTAAGAATTATTATGGTATTCCTAAAACTGACCTTTTTCCCGCTTGCATCCCTTATGGATCCGTCGTCGAGAATTTGCAGAAGAATGCTGTGAACCTCAAAGTCCGCTTTTTCTATTTCATCGAAAAGCACTATGGAATAAGGACGCCTCTTCACCTTCGTCGTGAGTTGCCCCCCCTCATCGTATCCAACATATCCCGGAGGAGCTCCGATTAATCGCGATACGCTGAATTTTTCGCTGTATTCGCTCATATCTATTCTTATGATGGCATCGTAATCCCCGAAGAGTATTCTTGCCAGCACCCTCGCCAATTGAGTTTTGCCGACTCCGGTAGGTCCCATAAAGATGAACGAACCTATTGGTCTTCTCGGGTCTCTAAGCCCCGAATAATTCCTGCGAAGCGATCTTGCTATTGCATCTATTGCTTCGTCCTGCCCCACAATGTACTTCTTCAGCTCGTCTTCCAGATTTATGAGTTTATACCTTTCGCTAACGCTTATATTCGCAACGGGAATATGCGTCCATTGCGAAATTACGTTTCTTATGTCATCCTCGTTTATGATAACCGTTCTCGAACTTTTAACGGAGTTTAAACTGTCCATTAATTCCTGTTCCTTCGTTCTGTATCCCGCCGCTTTCAAAAATTTTCCTTTATTTACGGCATCGACTTTCAATCGCCTTATCTCTTTGAGCTTTTCTCTCATTTTCTTTATGTCCTCGAGGGATAATCCGTTTTTGAATGAAAGCGTGGCTCTTGCTCCCGCCTCATCGAGAACATCTATTGCCTTATCGGGCAAAAATCTGTTCTGCACGTATCTCGCAGATAATTTGACCGCCGCCATCACTGCTTCGTCGGTGTATTTAACATTGTGAAATTCCTCGTATTTCGATTGTAATCCCTTCAATATATCGTATGTCTCCTCAATGGTGGTTTCCTCCACACTGATAGACTGAAATCTCCTCTCAAGAGCACCATCCTTCTCTATATACTTACGATACTCTTCGTAAGTTGTTGCACCTATCATCTGTATTTCACCTCTTGTAAGAGGTGGTTTAATCATATTTGCCACGTCAAGAGACCCTTCTGCGGCACCGGCTCCCAATATGGTGTGCAATTCGTCTATAAATACGATGGCATTTTCTTTTTTTTTCAATGCCTCAAAAAGCACTTTCATTCTTCCCTCGAATTGCCCTCTGTATTTCGTTCCGGCTATGAGTGATGTTAAGTCCAATTGCAAAATCACCTTATCCCTAATTTTCTCGGGAACAATCCCTTCCGCAATACGCTGGGCGAGTCCTTCCACAATCGCCGTCTTACCGACACCGGGTTCTCCCACCAAAACGGGATTGTTCTTCTTTCTTCTCGCGAGTATCTGAATAACCCTTTCTACCTCATCTTCACGACCTATGACGGGATCAAGTTTTCCTTCCCTGGCAAGTTGATTCAGATCTCTCGTAAATTTTTCGAGAAATTTCTCCCCGTCTTCGGGCATGGACTCATCCTTATACTGCTTCAATTCCCGCTTTCCGGCATTTTTCAATCGTTTCAACGTCTCGTAATTGACTCCGTAATTTATGAAAAACTGCTCGATAAAGCTCCCTTTAACGTTGAACATTCCCAATAGAAGGTGAATTCCGTATATACCCCTCGTATTATCCTCTTCCGCTTCCTTACCGGCAAGAACAAACGAACGTTTGTAGTCTTCGCTCTCCTTCAAATCGACTCTCCTGACGAGGGTGGATTTTCTCTGACTATTTTCGATGTATCTTTTTATCTCGTTGAGATCTACTCCGAATTGTTCGAGAATTCTTATTCCGGAAGTGGAATAATCGCTCCTGTCCTTTATAAAAGCCAAAAGCAGGTGTTGCTGTCCTACAAATATGCTTCCGAGCCTCACCGCTTCGTCATATGCCAACTTTATGATTCTCTTGACCGTTTCCGAATATTGATTCATTTGTACCCCATTATTTTGTTTACATGTTCCTTTCTTATATGCATCACTTCCACCGTATCCGCCCCGCTTTTGATGTCATATATATACCGCAGGTAGTTCCCCCCCAGTTCGTTAAAGATTCGATTTATGTCAACCAAACTCATATCTTTGATTTGACCGCTTATTACCCCCATTCTCAGCAATGACATCATCTTGTATATTTCGTTATCGCCAATCAAAAGCGAATCTTTGAATATAGCATAATTGCGAATAACCTTATCCTTGAATTTAAGGCTTTTGAAAAGATCTTCTCTGTATCTGTGTTCCGCATCGATGATTTGTTTCATGGCTTTGAATGTCATTTCTATAATTTCATCCTCGGCAAACCCTACGGTTATCTTATTGGTCAAAATAAAAAAGGAGGATTCCCCGTAATTGTAGTCGGGGAATTCGCTTATACTCATATTTAATCCCACTGCCAGTTTTTCTATGAAACGTATCTTATTTTTAAAAACAACTCCGGGTAAATCCAACAAAAATTTTACTCTGAGCCCCGTCCCCGTATCTTCGAGGGAGGAGGTAAGATATCCGAATGTACCGTTAAAGGAATAGGAAAAGTAATTTTCGCAAAACTGTTCCAAATCGTAAATGTAGGAGTAACCTTCTCTCAAAGTATTCTCTTTCGTATTGATAATAAATGCAAGATGATTATCGGCATTTGTTACAACTGAAAGGCTCAAGTCCTCATTTACGGCAATACCCACCTTATCCTTTTCCGTTTTAAATAGTGATTCATCGTATTTCAAGTATTCCTTGAGTGCCGCAAATTCCACATCCGTCATATCCATTCCGTAAAAGTACTCGAAATTCTCTCCCCCTTTGTTATACTTGTCCAAAATCGAGAATATGTTTTTCGAAAGCCCAACCATATCCAGGGTCTTAGCCGTTTCGGGAAATTTATACCCCTCTATGTTACGAAACAACGATATTTTGGAAAACAAAACGACATCGAGATATTTCGATTCTCGCTCAACCCATTTGGGTATTCTGTTCATAACTTTATTAAGCGAAGACGCTTTAACTCTCTGCACTTAACTGCTCCTCTATAAGTTTTATATCCTCTTTTATTTTATACGCCTTTTCGTAATCTTCCTCCTTAACCGCCGCTTTCAGAGCCTTTTTAGCCTTAAAATAAGCGTTTTTCATCCTTTCCTTTTTCTCCGATTTTTTTGGTGCCATACCAACATGGATGAATGTTCCCTGCGTCATTTTAAGCGTTTCTTCAATATAATCGGAAAAAACCGTATAACAAAAAGCACATCCTAACCTTTTATCCGCTTTTACATCTCTTCTTGATTTACCGCAATTAGGACAAACCTTATCCATTTCAAGTTTCATTGTCTATACCTATATCATAATGATTTTCTACTTTTCCGTCAATAAGGTAAACCGTTTTATCGGCGTATTTTTCGATTAATCTGTTGTGTGTAACAATCACAAATGAGATTTCTCTCTCCTTCAAAATCCTAACCATAATATTCATAACATTCTCGCTCGTTTTCCTATCGAGATTCCCCGTAGGTTCATCGGCAAAAACAATCGTCGGTTCAATAACAAGAGCCCTGGCAATTGCTACCCTCTGCCTCTCTCCACCTGAAAGTTGAGCGGGCTTGTGGTTTTCTCTCGATAAAATACCCATTTCATCCAAAAGAGTCCTGCTCCTCTCAGCTGCCGCTTTCTTATCCACTCTTTGTATAAGAAGAGGAATCATCACATTTTCGAGTGCCGTAAACTCCGTTAAAAGATGATGAAATTGGAATACGAAACCGAATTCCCTATTTCTTATCTCCGATAGTTTATCATCGTCTACCCCTTGAATAAAACGGTTTTTATACACGATTTCCCCGTCATCCGGTTTGTCGAGAAACCCCATTATGTGGAGGAGCGTGCTTTTCCCCGCACCGGAAGTACCTACAATGGCGGTAATACTCCCCCTTCCAATTTCTATGTCGGCCCCGTGCAAAACCTCCACGGGGACATCGCTGTCATAGTACGCTTTTTTTATGTTTTTCAGTTTTAATATTTTATTCGTATCTGATTGCATCTTGAGGCTCCATTTTTGAGGCTTTATATGCCGGATAAAGTGTCATTATAAAACTTATGGCAAGAGCACATACCGAGACAAGTAAGAAATCCGTAATATGCATCTTGACCGGCAACGTATCTATCAAGTAAACATCCTTGGGAATTGATATAAAATGGTATTTCCCGAGAATAAACGAAATCAAAAATCCGGCAATATTTCCCATTATTGTTCCAATAACTCCGACGATAACCCCCTGTATGACAAAAATAGCCTGTATATCCTTTTGTTTCGCCCCCATGGCTCTCAGTATCCCTATTTCTCGCGTTTTCATCGTCACAATCATAAAAAGTGTAGCCGCAATATTAAACGCAGCCACAAGGGTGATAAAACTGAGAATTATGAACATTCCGAATTTTTCAAGCTTCAATGCCGAGAAAAGACTCGAATTTAGGTCCATCCAATTATTCGTTCTGTATGGGTAACCGAAATCCTTCTCGAGTTTCGCTCCGAATTTTCTCGCATTGTATATGTTACTGATTTTCATTTCTATTCCCGTTACCCTGTTCCCGAT
>JAACEC010000113.1 GCA_011682715.1 Pseudomonadota bacterium | reverse complement strand
GGTCTTCATCTCCGTTGTCTATTATAACATTCCAGATCAGATTTCCCGATGAATCATATTTCGCCGTTAAGTAATCATCATTTGAATTACTGTTGTAAAAGTACCCGGTAATATATACGTTTTTATCTTTATCAACTGCAATACCGTTTGCTTGATTTTCGCTTGAAAGGTTCAGCGTATCTTCCATCTGTATAATATATTTCGGTTGAGCATTCAATGGTACCACACATGATAAAATGAAGAAAACAGATAAAATTGTAAATACATACTTCATAAAAACCTCCTTTAGATTATTAATAAATTCACATTTACAATCATGCTAACCCCTAAAGCAATTATTTAACACTAAAATTATAGCATTATTCTATAAATTAATCAATGTTTTTTACAGATACCTGTTGGAGGATAGGTGCGAAGATATTAAACACCTAAAGGAGATGTGGAAATACAGGATGGCATTTTCCTTTATGGCATCTCTTTTATTCTTGAATGTCATAAACAAAAGGGATAAGGAATTCTCAAGTAAGTGGTAAGTATGTCCATACCACTTGCATTTTACGGATAATTCATTGTAAGAAAGTTTTTATCTGTAGGTTACAGAGGAAGTCTGTATCATTTACGGGAATTTATTACATTCTATTTTCGTAGATAGTAAAGAGGTTATTTTCGTCGTATAAATCATCCAATTCCACTTGGGATAGAATTTTATATATTTCTTCTATATTTCCTTTGAATCTTGTCTTTATAACATTTCTACGCCCGGAGAATTTGATGTTATCATTCACTTTGTTCAACTTTTCGGCAAGTTTCTTGAGGTTCACCTTGTTCCATTCCTTTAATGCATATGGATTAATCCCTAATAAAAGGGAAATCTCATTATCCTCTTTAAATGTTATTCTGGCAATGAGCGGTTGTTTAAACAGTTTGAAGTAAACTCTCGGAAGGAGATGTTCATTATCGGGAGTTTTTATATATCCCACAATATTATTTCCTGCAGTCTCTTCAAGTACACATTTTTTTGCAATGTCTGTTATCTCACTGTATACTTCATCTCTGGGAAACTCCAAAATATGCAAAGGGAGACTCCCTCTCCTTATGATATCCTTGACCTTTCCCACAAGCTTCTCAAAAAGATTGCTCTGTTCCCTCCCCACAATCTTTTCTCTATAAGATAAACCGATATATATTTGCAATTCCTGTCTTAAGTAAAGATCGAGTAGTTCCCCCTTATCGTTAAAATCCTTGGAGAATCTGTTATACTCTACATTATAATCGCACCAGAAACAACTGCTGTAAAGGGTTTTAAATATTTCGCTATTTATAAGTTCATTATCAATGGATTGAATCGCTCCTGATAACAACATATCGACTATTGCCGCACTGATTATAGAATCCGTATCAATAGTTGAAGTGACAATCCTGTTAGGGGTGCTCTCAAAGCTTTTCCCACCTTGAAACGCTCTGTAAATCGAATCGATATTTGTTAGGGAGTCATCTACATGGTGATCAATCCTTATGCATTTAACATCATTCGGGAAATCAGAATCAACTACAATATCACTTTCGTTTAATTCATCGGGATTTTTAGTAACCAAATAATCCATATATACCTCCATCGATATTATACTCTACAAGCTAAAAAAATCAAGTTTTTTATTCTTGTGGAATATTCCTGTAAAAGGTATTGACTATTGAAGTATATTTAATTATTATTAGTTCATGAAAAATGATACGAATATCGTAATAAATAGATTAAAGAAATTAGCAGAGAAACCGGATCTTTTGAATGGGACGTTGTGGAAAGTTTTACTCCAGCTGTCAACCCCTATTATTGTTGCCAATCTTTTTCAGACATTTTATAATCTCGCTGACGCTTTCTGGCTGGGGAAATTGGGGAGATCGGCCCTTGCGGCTCCAACAATAACATTTAACATCGTGTTTACGGTAATTGCCCTTGCAGGTGGGCTCGGAGCCGGAGGTATGATTGTGCTTGCCCAGTATAAGGGGGCTGGAAATGCGGAAAAGGTAAACGAAACGGCATCAAACTCATTCGTTCTCCTCCTCATTATATCGACAACACTGTCAATTATAGGTTATATTTTCGCTCCGCAGGTATTGTCACTTATGCAGACACCTACAGATGCTTACCAATTGACATTGAACTATATGAGAATAACTTTCATAGGAATTCCATTCGTTTTCGGGTTTTACATATACCAAGGGTTAATGCAGGGATACGGAGATACGATTAATCCCATGAAAATCAGTGCATTTACGGTTACATTGAACATAATACTCGACCCAATTCTCATATTCGGTTTGGGACCTTTTCCAAAAATGGGGGTTGTGGGAGCAGCTATAGCAACCATATTTTCACAATTCATATCAAGCGTTATCGGTATAACGCAGATGATGTCAGGTAGATACGGATTGAAATTGAGTTTCTCTCGATTCAGATTCAACAAAGAAATTATCGCCGCAATACTAAAAGTCGGTATACCGATATCGGTAAGTCAAGCCGGAACATCCCTGGGATTTACCGTTCTCATGGGGATTGTAAATACTTTCGGATCCGGTGTGATTAGTGCTTTCGGAATAGGAAACCGGATTATATCACTACTTACCACTCCCGCCATGGGGCTTGCAATGGGAACAAGCACTGTTGTTGCTCAAAATATAGGTGCTGGCAGAACGGACAGAGCAGAACGTTCGGTATGGGTGGCGGCGAGCATGAACGGTGTCTTGCTCTTTGTTCTTACGACATTACTCTTCTTTTTCGGAGCAAGTGTCGTAAGATTTTTCATAAACGATCCGCAAGTCATAGAAATCGGTAACAGTATGTTTAAAATCACGTCGTATTCCGTACTTTTCTTTTCGATTATGATAATTTTCAATGCCTCTTTCAGAGGTTCCGGACACACAATGCCGATTCTTATAATGCAGTTGTCGAGATTGTGGCTTTTGAGAATTCCTTTTGCCTGGCTTCTTGCGAAAACAATGGGTTACGGTGCTAACGGCATATTTTGGGCGATGTTCATAAGCAATATGGTAACGGCATTCATGTCTTTCGTTTGGTTCAAATCGGGAGGATGGAAAAAGAAAATAGTTCCTACTACGAAAGAAAGTATAATTACCGAGGAAATTCAGGCGTTAAAATAAAAAGGGGACAGAATTAGCTGCCTCCTCTATTCATATCCCCTTAATATTCTATTTGAGCAAAATTAATCTTCCAGTGAATTGCTTTTTCCCAATGAGCAATTTATAAAAATAGACTCCGTTTTCAATTCTGTTGCCTCTTTCATCTGTTCCGTTCCATGACTCTCTATGTATACCGGCTTTCACGGTGCTGTTATTAATCAATGTGTTTGCCCTTCTTCCGGATAAGTTGTAAATTTGTATTGTGACATGAGCGTTTTCTTTCACGGAGTATTTAATGTCAACCTTATTGTTGAATCGATTACTCCCCATTTTTTAAACAGCTCCGTATGGTAAAACATCTGTAAACAAGCATATTTGTCTATCCTTGTTGTCAGATTTATTCTTCTCTAAGTCTGCTTAATAAATAGGAGGTACTTAGTTAGGACAATGAAAAATATTCGATAAAAGGTAACTATTATATAGAGATTAATTTTGTGGGAGCGAGATTAGTAAAGTGGGTGGAGGATTATCATTGTTATAGTGCATTAAGTTATATAAAAGGGGTTAAAGATTTAACTTTATCTAATGATTTACCATTATTGAGAGACGATTCCGATTGGAGAGAGTATCTTGCGACTTTAGATGATGAGATTATGATAAAGAGGTTAAGGAAACGCATATCGACAGGGTTCGCTCGGCAGGCGGTGAATTATTTGTAAGAAGCAAAGAGAATCGATTAAGTCGGCGTTTGTTACCATAACCTATATGTAGACCAAAGAAGAGAGAGAAATAAATAATAGGCGTTGTTCCCAATTATTCCTTATCTGTTATATTCAAGATCAATATAACCGTTACGTCCCATCCCTTTTATCGTATAATGTGAACCGTATTGATCCGTCCA
>JAACEC010000112.1 GCA_011682715.1 Pseudomonadota bacterium | reverse complement strand
CTCTGTCCATGGCTTTTAAAAGAGCATCGTAGATCTTGTCGTTAATGGAATTGGAATATTTTTTATATATTCTCGCAGTAAAAATAAGAACATTAATGCTGTCTTTTGCTTCATTTATTAAACTTACTAATTCGGGGGTATACTCTCTGTTATTCATAGGTGTGATACTATCACAGGGTAAAGCATTCACTGAGGAAAGAAATGTAAAAGCAACAATGAAGAACAGAATCAGCTTTTTCATAATTTCCCTTATACAATATTTTTCGCCTGTTGTCAATATAAACTTGAATAAGTTCGATGGAAATATGGGGACAGCGCCCATATTTTATTCCATTCTTTTCCTGTGTCTTCCCACAGATCTCGGTAACAACTGTCTCCCTATTTGTTTTTCCAAACTTCTTATAAAAGATTCGCTGCCAGCAGGACGTCCCGTTGATGTTGACTTTTTTAGCTTCTCTATTACCGCTTCTTCATCCGGAGTTGCAAGATATTGTTGTGAGGCTGCCTGTGCTTCGATATTATTCCTTCTACACCTCTTTCCAAAAAGCGTTTCTTTAATCGTAAGGCTTGTCTGTAACTTATTCCCATTATTCTTGCCCCCTGAGTTAACGGAAGCTTTTTTGATATTACATCTTGTAGTATCTTATATCGTTTTAGCTCTTTCATGCTTAGACTATACCTCCTCTCTTTCATGGGCAATCTCCTTTTTTTGTTCTTCTTTAAGATTACCCTTTTTTATGTTTCTTTCAATACCTCCTATGTGACATTTCCCTTTGTAATTTACATGTGACATTTTGACATTGTAACAACAGTATAATCGGTTTATCATTGACAAAAAACATAATTGAAATATAATTGAAGAAGGAGGTCTTAAGTGGTTGATTCTCTTATTTATTCGATACCCGGTTCATACAAAAATAGTGAGAAATTACGAACATTCTTAATCAAACATCCGGAGTTAAAATTCGTTTCTCTTGTAGGAATCGATTTTCTCGGGAATGATACCGACGAAAGAATCCCTATCGAATATTTTTTAAAACATATGGATGGTATATTTAAGGGAGGCGTTCAAACAGACGGTTCTTCCGTTCATTTACCCAATATCTCCACACTTAACGATGCAAAGGTGGATTTTATTATCGACTTCAATGCCAATTGGTATGTGGATTATAATTTTGATTACAAACCAAACGATCCACTACCTGTAGGGACGATCAGGATTCCTGCTTTTCTTAAACATAACAACGAATTTTACTGTTCTCGTTCCGTTTTGGAAAATACAATTCAATTCACCAGAAGGGAATTGCTCGCCATAATCAGAAATGACGGAGAATTTTTGGATTATTTCAATCTACAAGAAGACGGCATATCCGACATAATTTTTACATTGGGAACCGAATTGGAATTTTGGGTGAGAACACCTGCAACAAAGGTAACTGTTGATGAACTTGCCGTTAGTCAGATGTTAAAAGAATCGTATTGGAAAAGAACAAGAGGAGAAGTCAGATCAGGGCTTGAAGAAAGTATAATGCTACTTCAAAAATATGGTTTTGAACCGGAAATGGGGCATAAAGAGGTAGGAGGCATAAAGGGAAAAATATCAAGAGACGGAACAATTTCCGATACGATGGAGCAGTTGGAAATAGATTGGCGTTACAGTTCCGCACTTCAGGCAGCTGACAACGAATTATTTGCCAGAATAATCATAAAAGAAGTGTTCCGGCGGAAGGGACTTGAAGTGACATTTAACGCCAAACCGATACCTGGGGTTGCCGGTTCGGGTGAACATATGCATCTGGGCATGGCATTGAAATTAAAAGACGGAAAAATTCTAAATCTCTTTGACCCGTATGAGGAACCGACTTATCTGTCCAAATACGGCTATGGAGCTTTAATGGGCTTGCTAAAAAATTGGGATTATATAAATCCTTTCGTATCACACTCGAACAGTGCGTTAAAACGTTTGAAACCGGGTTATGAAGCCCCTGTTTCTCCCGTTGCATCACTTGGGCTGTCCCCCGATGAACCTTCGAGAAACAGAACAGTACTTGTGGGATTGGTAAAAGGAGATTCTCCTCTGTCCACCAGATTCGAGGTAAGAGCAGCAAATCCCCACACAAATACCTATATGGCAACATCGGCTATGCTACTCGGCATGTTGGACGGAATAAAATATTCAAAGGATAAGAAGGATACTGACCTACTGAAAGAGGTCACAAAGCAATACGGGGAAGGAGCAAAATATCTCGAAAAAGACAGAGAATATGTAACCAATAAAAATATATTCGAAGATTACTCAAAAAGAGAAAGAGAGAAATTGTTCGGGAAATTCCCCGTTACCGTTTGGGATGTAATCAAAGTATTGCAAAAGAAAACAATTCCCATATATAAAGATACGCCTATCTCCGATGAAATTATCAACTCCTTTTTTACAAGCGCTCTGAACAAATGGATAATTGAATTGCGGGAAAAGATTATAGCATCCCTCAAAGGAGAAATAGCTGCATTCGTTCGATTTGAAGATAAAGAAAACGATTACGACAGGGAAAATTGGGAGATAATCGAAAAATTAATTAACGAAATCGCAAAGACTTCGGACGGCAAAGAATCTATTCTTTACGGTTTTGAGAAATTACTTACAACGCAGAAATACGATTCCATTTCCAAAATATATGTTCATGTGGAAGAAAAAATGAACGAACTTCGCAGAGCATATAAAAACTATTTAAAGAATATTGTATAGTTTACCCACAAGGAGGTGTTCACGAAAAAACATGTAAGGAGGTGTTCATGGAAAAAACATGTAAGGAAGTATTCATGAAAAAAACATTTAAGGAGGTATTCATGAAAAAAACATCGTTGCTAACTTTTCTATTAATCTTGCCCCTCTTTCTATTCCCTTACGGGGCTCCGTGGAATCAAACAATTGAAAGCGATACCGTCAACCCGCGAATAAATATCGTTCATGTTGATTCCACAGATGATTCGTCATTTTACAACTTTTTATCAGCCATTCCTATGTCCTATTTTCACAACGGAGGTTATGTATATTCATCTTTACTCATTACAGATGATATATCCGATACGACTGTCGGCTATCTCATCAACGATTGGTCCGACTATCTCAATTCTCATAACGGATTTGAAAGACATGCAAACTATATAGGGGATGTAAGTTCCACTGTAATAAGCAATGTAAACTCAACATTTGGCATTTCGAGTGAAGAAAACTACGATACGGTGAGGGGAAATCCCGAAGAGATATCCGTAAAATTAGCAAAAAAGGATTGGTCATATTCGCATTATGTAATAATTGCTCCTTTTATAACACCAATCGATAACAATATTGCAATATCAATTGCAAATGCTGCTGCCATCGCTTCAATGCACAACGCCCCTGTTATTTTCACATCACCGGATTCACTTTCCGACGAAGCAAAAACGACAATCTCTTCTTTGGGGGCTGACAGCATTATCATAATCGATGTCGGTAACAACCTGAGTTCAACCGTAAACAACCAACTTTCAAATATGGGAATTTCCTATATCAACGACATAACGGATGCACCGTCTATCGTTTCTTATGTAAGGAATATCGCAGGAAGGTCAAATCTATGTGCCGTGATCAATAAAAATCAGATTTTACCTGCAGCCCTTGCGGCGGCGCGATACAACGGTTATGTACTATTCCTCCCCGATAATGTAAAAAAGATCGCCAATGATTTTAAGAAAAAGATACTCGAAGATAGGGATTTACAATCATTTTACAAACTTACTGAAATTCCCAGAGAAAAAGATTATGTGAGATCAGGAGAAGACACAATTGCTACAAATTTCTATAACTGGCTCGGCACAATGAACGGTGATGATCCGAATCATCTCGAAACGGTTATTACATTCGAGCCTCAGGGAACGGGTGGAGGGAACCTCGAAACGACATTCGAAAGAGCCATTTCCGGGGATCCCTCTGATTTAACGAGAAAAGGTGCTATCACCGGCAGAATGCCTTTGAATTGGATGCGTAACATTGCACTTGAAAACAGAAGCGTAATGTA
>JAACEC010000012.1 GCA_011682715.1 Pseudomonadota bacterium | reverse complement strand
ATGGATTGATAGGTTGCAGGGCGCATCTCTTAAGAGGGGGAAAATCATAGAGGAGTATAAAGAATTGGGTTTAATGCTATTTGTGGCAATTCCATTACCCGTAACGGGGGGGTGGACAGGCAGTCTTGTTGCCGTACTTTTGGGGCTCTCATTTTGGAAAAGTTTGCTATACATATTTTTGGGCGTTTGCGTCGCATCCGTAATAGTTACATCTCTTACCCTTTTGGGCAAATTAGGTGCGATAATTGCTTCGGTGGTGCTCGTTTTACTTATAATCATTTCGCTGATTAAAATAATCATCGATAAAAACGAAAAAAATAAGATAAAATTTAAATAATGGAGGGCATATGCTTGATATTAAGTTCATAAAAGAAAACGTTGATTTAGTCCGTAATGCAATAAAGAACAAGAGAGAAAAGGCGAATGTCGATGAATTAGTAGAGAAAGACAACAAAAGAGTGGAAATCGTAAAGGAATTGGATAATTTAAGGGCAGAGAAGAATAGATTATCTAAGGAGATCAGGGGGCTCGATAGGAATACTCCTGAATTTGAAGCGAATGTAAAAAAATCGAGAGATGTAGGTATCAAAATAAAGGAAATGGAAAAGGAATTAAGAAAACTCAGAGAAGAAATCCGTATTTTATCGCTGTGGATTCCTAATATCCCTCATCCAAGTGTTCCCGTGGGGGATAAGAGTGCCAATAAAATAGTCAGAGAATGGGGTGAAAAACGGATATTCACTTTCAAACCGAAATCACACATCGATTTAATTAAAGATCTCGGGCTAATCGATTTCGAGAGAGGAGCAAAAATATCGGGTGCACATTTCCCGTGTTATGTCGGTATCGGAGCAAAACTTGAAAGAGCTTTAGTCAACTTTATGCTTGATTATCATATCGATAAACAAGGATATACAGAGATGTTCCCGCCATTCTTGAATAATAGGGAAACTTTGACAGGCACGGGGCAGTTGCCAAAATTGGAAGAGGATATGTATTATGTGGGGAAAGATGATATGTTTTTAAATCCGACTGCTGAGCCGCCGGTAACAAATTTTCATAGAAACGAGATTCTACAGGAGGATAATTTACCTATAAAATATACCGCATACACTGCGTGTTTCAGAAGAGAAGCCGGGTCATACGGGAAGGAAACCAGAGGATTAAAAAGAGTGCATCAGTTTAACAAGGTTGAAATGGTGAAATTTACGAAACCGGAAGATTCTTACGATGAGTTGGAAAGCCTTCTCAATAATGCCGAAAAGATTTTACAGATTCTTAAGATACCTTACAGAGTCGTTCTTTTATCTACGGGAGATATGACCTTTGCATCTTCGGAAACATACGATATCGAAGCGTATGCACCCGGTAGTGACGATTACATGGAAGTATCAAGTGTCAGTAATTTCGAAGATTTTCAGGCAAGAAGGATGAATATCCGGTACAAAAGCAAATCCGATGGAAAGTTACATTTTGTTCACACATTAAACGGCTCGGGGCTTGCGACACCCAGAACTTTCATAGCAATATTGGAAAATTATCAGAGAGAGGATGGCAAAGTTGTCGTACCGGATGCCTTAAAGCCGTATATGGGAGGAATTGAGATAATTGGTTAAAGAAAAGGATATAAGAGCTGAAATAGTATATGCCGGAAAAAGGCTGAAAGAGGAAGGGCTAATTACATCAACAGACGGAAACATAAGTATAAGGTTTAACAATCACATATTTATTACACCATCCGGATATGCTAAGGGGGAAGTGAGCGAGGATGATATTGTAAAGATAAACCTTGATGCGAAGAAAACGGAAAATTTTACACCGAAACCTTCCATGGAATTTTTCATGCATCAATCTATTTATAAAAGAAGGCCTGACATTGAAGCTATTATCCATACTCACGCCCCGTTTTCAACCTCATTTGCCGTGAAAGGAATTATTCCCGATTATTCTCTGCTACTTGAAAGTGAGCTTTTACCTGGAGCTGCGGTTGTAGGGGAATTTAAACCGGGATCAATGGAACTGGCGAGAGAGGCGGGAAAGATAAGCGGAAATCACGATATAATGTTATTGAAGAAACACGGTATAATTGTTCTCGGAAAAGAGATGAAAAAGGTATTGGAAAGCACCGAAAGGTTCGAATTCTTATGCAAAATAAACATATACTCAAGATTGTTGTAATAATTTTAATTACTATTACTTTTACCGGTTGTATTCACAGACTTAGATTCAAAACCGAACCCTCTGTCAGAGTTTTGCTCTATGACGGAATAAAAAGCATGACATTATCCTCCGATGATAATATTATTGTTGAGGCAAACGGAATGAAAGGGGAATCGCCGTCATACGCGGTGTGGCAGATCGAATACAAAGGGGGCATTCTATCGGCTCGTATAGGAAGTAAATACGTTAAAGGTATAGGAGATTGTGTAGAATTCTATTCCAAACATCCTTGGGGGACCGTATATTTCGGAGGACGAGGATATAAAGGCATAATAGAATTCAGAGTACTGAGTGGAAAAGCAGTTGTAATTAATAATGTTCCGATAGAGGCGTACTTAAAAGGAGTTGTGCCTTATGAAATAGGGAATTTGAATATTGACAAGATTGAGGCTATAAAAGCACAAGCTGTTGCGGCAAGGACCTATGTTATAAGAAAATTAACAAATAGCAGAAATAAATACTATTATGTTTATAATGATATTCGGGATCAAGTTTACAGAGGGGTTATGGAAAACAGCAATGTCGTAGATATGGCATGTGATGCAACGAGAGGTATAATTCTTACATATAAAAACAAACCCATTGATGCGAAATATTCCTCTTGCTGTGGAGGTGTAACGGCAGATGCAAGGGAGCTATGGACGGACAAGAAAGTTCCTTATTTAACCCCTGTAATAGACGCTAAAAGTTATTTGATTTTTAAGGGAAAGCCGTTTTGCAGTAACTCGCGATATTCCCATTGGACAATTAAATACTCGAAAGGCGAGTTATTCGGAATTTTAAAGAAAAATCTTAGTAGATTAACAGGAAAGAGTGAAGACGAAATTGGTAACATCAAGTCTATTGTAATTACAAAAAGAGGACCTTCGAGAAGAGTAATAGAGGTGATTGTATATACAAGTGCAGGTGAATTCAGCGTTGAGAAAAATAACATTAGGATGCTGTTGAAAAATAACAGTGAACCGTCAAAGAGCTTGCCGAGTACATTATTCACAATGGAAATGGGGGGGGACAGTATTAAAATTATTGGAAGAGGATACGGTCACGGAGCGGGAATGTGCCAGTACGGTGCTATGGGTATGGCGGAGAAAGGCTACAATTATAAGGATATTTTAAGGCATTACTACAGAGGAGTTCACCTTGAAAAAATATATTAACATCTCCCTGTTTCTCCTTCTGATGATATTACCCCATATGGTAATGGCAATAAATAGAGTGGATAAAATAGATTTCGAAGGGAATAAAAACATATCGAAAAAACAGTTGTACAATGCGATAAAATATGATAAAAAGATCAGCTACAATTTTGAAAATCTCGAAAAGTTCAAGAAACAGATATCCCAATTTTACAAAAATAACGGGTATTTCGATGTTGAAATCAAATATGAACTCGTAAAGGAAAAGGGGAAGAATATTATTGTCTTTAATATAAAAGAAAGGGAACTTTACAAGATAAGCGAAGTCGATATTGAAGGTAATAACATTGTAAATGATAAGAAAATCATTAATCTTATGAAAATAAAACCGAATTTCCCTGCTAATATTAATAAAATCAAGAGCGGAGAATTAAATGTGGGTAAATACTATTCCGATTTGGGATACCTCTATGCGAACGTATTCACGAAAATAAACGTTATTAGCAAAGCGTCCATAGGGTTGAAAGTTCTAATAGATGAAGGGTCGAAGGTATATATAAAATCGATTGAACTTAAAAATTCGGGAAAAATAAACAAAAATACGATAATGCGAGAAATGAAGGTAAAGAAGGGAGAACCATGTTCGTACGGTAAACTTATAGAATCTCAGAGCAGGGTATTCGGAACCGGTTTATTCAGTGATGTTCATTTTTCAATAGAAGGTATTCAGGAAAAAAAGGACAGCGTAAGTGTTATATTTTATTTGGTCCCGACAAAGACTCATTGGGTATTTGCCGGACTTAGTTATGAAACACCCGATATAATGGCAATTAACGCTGAATGGGGATTCAACAACCTTTTTAATCTCAATAACTGGATAAAATTTAACGGAAAACTTGCGTACAGTTATCATTCGGGATACCTTTACCGTGTAAAAGGATACTATTTAAACCCCTACATTTTTCGTGAGTTATCTTTTAAGATAAGTACCGATTATTACAATAAAAATTACTGCGATTATATTGAAAAAACGAGATATCTTGAAGTTTCATTGGGGAAACAGTGGTTAAATAACAATTTTATTTCGATTAATGCAAATATTCAAAATTCGGTGTATGATTCCATAATAGACAGGGTGAAAAAACCGCTGATCGTATCATACACAAACAGTGCTTTTACCGATATAAACAGGGATTATACTGATAATTTTATTTTTCCCACAGCCGGATTCAGGTATTATTACAAATTACAGTATTCCGGTGGGATTTTACGAGGAAGTAACAATTTTTACAAAGGATATCTTTCCTTTTCAGCTATAAAGACTTTGAAAAACACCATATTTTCGGTAAAAAGTCAACTTGGTATCATAGTACCCTTCAATAATACGAACGCAGCAAATATCTCTTTCGATCAGAAGTACAAGTTGGGCGGAGCTTACAATATGAGGGGATATAAGGAAAATTCCCTTGGTGTAGTTGATAATTATAACAATTACGGAGGACTGAACCTCGCGTGTTCGAATCTTGAGGTAACATCACCTCCTTTCCGAAATTTTTCGATTTCAATATTTTTCGATCTTGGTACTTTAAACGATACTATAAAATCATTTATAGCGTTTACAAATTATAAGACAGACACCGGTATCGGTTTACGTTATATTACCCCCATCGGTCCCATTAGACTTGATTGGGCGTACCCCTTTGACGGTTCGAGTAGATGGGGTAGAGTATATCTTGCAATAGGGACGATATACTGATGAAGAAATACATTAGATTTTATATTCTGTTCCTGATTTTGATTTTTGCTCTCAGTATATTTATAATTAACTTGGGTAACCGATTCAGCAAAGAGATCGATAAAAGAATGCGAAAGATGACCACATCAATTATTAATGGCAATTTAAAAAGCGGAGAAGTATTTATCAAATATAACGGGGATATAGTTGTTAAAAATATATCTGTTTATAGAAAAAGCGGAGAGATACTTTCTGTCCCTTCTGTAGAGATTAGCATAAATTGGGCTAAATCAATTCTCTTTAGAAGGATGTTTATAAGGAATATTAAATTTATTCGCCCCGATATGAAGCTATTTATGGAGGGTAGAAATTTAAATATAATAAATTTATTCACAAAAGAAAACAATGGTAAAAAAGATACAATCAAAGATAATCCGGGTTTTAAAAGCGTAGTGGATATTTTAATAAATAAAATGGAGATAAAAGACGGTAAATTGAGCCTTACCGTTAACAGTTTTAAAAAGAAATACGATAATGTTAATATATCGGTAAATCTAAAAGTTGAAAAGGATAATTTGTTATTAAATTTGAAGAAATTTGAGGTAAGTAGCGGATCTTTACAAGTTAAAGCTAATAAAGGGAAATTGGAAATAAGTAAATCGAAAATGAGAATTACAGATGTTGTTTTAAAATCGAATAAAGTTAATTTGAATTTTGCAGGAACGGTAGATTTGAACAGCTCATTATTCGATTTTACGACGAAAGGCGGAGGAGATTTATCCTTTGTCAATTACTTTATTCCCTCGCCGATTCCATTGCAAGGGAAATGTTCTTTTGATTTAAAAGGCAGGGTTTATGAGTGGAAATACAAAATCGAAGGAAATGTCGTTTCCAATTACACGGATTATGATTTATACGAATTCACCGGTATAAAAGGCGGTTTTTTAATTGCAAACGATACATTGTCATTCTATAATACGGTTGGATATTACAAACACAGCAAAATAATCGCTAATGGTTATTTTGCATTCAACAACCCTGAGTTTTTCTGTAAAATTCATTCGGATTCACTATTTTTATCGGACATTTATCCAAAGAGTCCTAATGTAAATAACAGATTGAATTTAAAGATAAGATATAAGGATGCTGAGAAAACAACATATCTTTCCGGTAGTTTTAAATCTGATAAATTCCCGGAAACGTATGGATTATCCATGTCGATATCTCGTGACAGTTTAAAAATTGATACATTTTTTGTACAGGACAGCATTCTTCATTTGATGTCCAAAGGTTATTTCTTACAAAGTAAAAATTATGTAGATTTTATTTTTAAGTTTAATAATTTCAATTTGAAAAATATAGCGTATCTTCTGGGCGATTCCGTTAAAGGGGACATCAATGGAGCATTTAGTATCGAAGGAAATGTAAAAAATCCAAGTATTATATCTGGTTTAAGATTGAATAGACTTAAATATAAAAGATACGGAGTAGATTTTATAAGTATAAAAGCGGATATAAACTCATTATTAAAACAACCGCATGGTAATTTACATATTAACGGGACAAATATTGCTCTTAGCGGTAATAATATAGATATATTCAATATAGATGGGAAGTCGATCAAAAATAGTTTTTACATTGACGGGAGTATAAAATCGAATTTTGGCAAACTTGATTTTCTCTGTGATGTATTGATACAAAGTGCAAACAGAGGAGTTATACACATAGACAGTTTGTCAGGAAAGATATTTGATTCTGAATTCTTTGCAGATAATAAATGGAAAATGATTTATTCGGGGGATTCCGTTACGGTAAACGGTATTGATATCAACATATTAACGGGGGGGGAAATTAAAGGGAACTTAGCTGTAATTCACAATGCGTTGAAGGGTTCGTTAATGGTTAATCAATTAGATTTGGTTACTATGAAAAACGTGATTCCGGATTATGACATTAGCGGTATAACCGATATCGGTATGCATTTTGGAGGGCAATTGAAATCCCCTGAAATAGCAGTAGAACTTTCTTCGGATTCTCTGAGATTTAATAAAATACCATTCACGAAATTCGCATGCAATTTTAATTATACCAGATCTAAAATCATTCTCAATGACCTTCACTTTTACATAGAGAAAAATTATTCGTGGTTGAAAGGGTCCGTTGACTTTGCATCGATTTCCTACGGCAAACTGCAGTTTTCATTAAATGATATCCCCTTCAATTTAATTCCTAATAATAATTTTATAGAGATTTACTCCGGTTTTATGAATATAAATGGTATTGTTAGCGGCACGGTTAAAAATCCGAACTTTAATTTTACGGGGAACGCCGATAATGTATCTTTTAAAATTCCGGATTACGGCATAAATATTCAGAAAATGATATTCAATGTCATGGGAAGAGATAATAGAATTATAGTATCGAACATACTCGCAGGGACAAAGAATTACGGGTATTTTAAGGGTAACGGGGTAGTGGCTTATGCTGACGGAGCCTTGAAATACTATAAATTAAATGCGGAAGTCAATGATTTCGACATCAAGTACTATGATTTATTGAACGGTATGATGAGCGGGACAGCCTATATCAACGGGAATAATAAATTGTTGGATATAAATTCGAATTTAAAGATTTATAACACGGATGTGAATATTTCTTTTAGGGATCCCCCGGTTTTTGCTTCAAGCGGAGGAGAAAAAAAAAGTAATTTTACAACAAATTATAATGTATCCATTACAACAGGGAACAATGTATGGTTTCGGAATGAAGACATGGAGGTTGAAATCGGAGGTAATATAAATTTGAGAAATTACGGCAAAAACGTTTTTATCAACGGTACTGTTTCCACAAGAAGGGGATTTTACTACTACTTTGATAGAGCATTTAACATAAAGGAGGGAACAATACAATTTATCAACACAAGTGATTTTAATCCTTCGATCTCTATTCGTTCGGAAACGAAGATATCACATATGAACAGAGAAAACGGCCATTACGAAAAAGAAAATATTACCATTCACCTTGATGCTACCGGTCGTGCAAAGAAGCCTAAGATCTCTCTGTATTCAACGCCACCCAAATCCGTTATATCGATTTTGTCACTATTAAATATAAATTTAACTCCTGACGAACTTACGAAACTCGATGTCGTAGGAGCGAAAATATCTGAAAAAATATTAAACTATTACATTAGGACAAAGATTATAAATAACATACAAAAGAAGCTTGGAATCGACATATTTGATATTGAAACGAGTCTTTTATCTCAAAATAAATATGCAAGGATTAATGTCGGGAAGTATCTTGCAAGTAACTTTTTCGTAAGTTATTCGCATGACATATTCTCACAGAGTCAGGATGAGTTCAAAATCGATTACTATTTTAAAAACGGTGTAAATCTATTTGGTGAGAGAGATTACACAGGTAAATTTAATTTCGGAGTAGGTTTAATCTACAGGTATTGATATGGATTTTGCTTTCGGTAATTATGTAGAAGGAACAAGTGTAATTCATAAAATGAACCCGACCCTGAAAATATTGCTGTTTTTTATTATATTTATAATCATTTTGTTTATAAAACATATCTATACATACTTAATAATTCTGTTTTTGGTTTCAACAGCCGGAATGTTTCTGAAACTACCCGTAAAAAAACTATTCTACTCAATAAGATATTTTATATGGCTACTGCTTTTTACAGTGTTTTTCAACTTTTTTATGGTACCCGGGAAAGTTATTTTTACATTTTACAGTCTGAACGGAACGTATGAGGGGTTGTTAACGGGCACATATTACGGTTTAAGGATAATTGTGATAATGTTTTTTGCAGGTATTTTCGCAATGGTAACGTCGCCCGAAGAGCTTGAAAATGCCATTGTGGTCCTTTTAAAGCCGTTTTCTCTGTTTAAATTCCCCGTAGGGGAAACATCATTTATGTTCAGTCTGACGTTACGATTCGTTCCCATAATTTCCGAAGAGACGCGAAGAATAATTACAGCTCAAAAATTGAGAGGGGCAAAATTCGAAGGTAATCTTACTGAGAGAATCAAGTCATTATCCACAGTATTGATCCCTCTGATTTATTCCCTGTTCAAGAGGGCTGACGAGATAGCAAATGTAATGGAAAGCAGGTTTGTGAATCCTCACGAGATCGTTGTGGAAACAAAGAAAATAAAGAAGGTAGATTTTGTGTATTTTTTTACTGGTAATTTATTGATTTTTGTGTTATTTTTAGCGGATAGGTTTATTGGGAGGTAATATGAAAATATTTCTTGATACTGCTAATGTCGATGAGATTAAAAATGCATCCGAAGCCAATTTAATTGACGGAATTACTACAAATCCATCATTAATGGCAAAGGAGATAAAGAGAACCGGATTGGACAGCAATCTTATTCTAAAAAAGATCACCAAATTGGTTTCCGGTCCCATAAGTGCAGAGGTTGTCAGCAAGGATCTCGACGGAATGGTCAAAGAGGCAAAGAAATTGAAAGAAATCGCTCCTCAAATAGTTATTAAAATACCCATGACATTTGACGGAATGAAAGCTGTTAGAAGGTTAAAAAAGGAAGAAATCGATACCAATGTTACGCTTGTGTTTTCCGCAAATCAGGCATTACTGGCCGCAAAAGCAGGTGCCACTTATGTTAGCCCTTTTGTGGGAAGATTAGACGACATAGGTAATGACGGAATGAATTTGGTAGGTGAGATTCTTACGATTTTCGAAAATTACAATTTTAAAACCGAAGTGATCGTAGCCTCGGTCAGACATCCTAAACATGTGAAGGAATCGGCTCTTATGGGGGCACATATTGCGACAATTCCCTATAAAATATTGAATAAACTGTTCAACCATTGCTTAACGGATCAGGGGATTGTAAGGTTCGACAATGATTGGAAAGATGCGCATAAGTAGGCTGTTTCCGCTTATTCTCATATTTCTTTTAGGTTGTGAAATCGGTGGGGGGATTAAGCCGCAAAATCCAAGTTCTTTTACCTATTTAACCGTTAATAACAGGGATTATTTCTACAATGTGGATACTTTATTAATGGGCTCGCATAACTATATTCATATTATTATGTATGAAATGACAAACAGTAGTGATTCTCTAAGTAAAATAGAGCTATTAAAGAGAGATTTGATTAATAAAGCCCAAGCTGGCATAGAAGTTAAAGTAATACTTGAACATTCAGATGACAGTTACTCCCTAAACAATTATAACAGCACTGCAAAAACCTACCTTGAAAATGGTGGGGTAAAGGTGATTTTCGATAGTGATGCAATCACGACACATTCGAAATTAATAATAGTTGACGGGAGAACTGTTGTAATCGGATCCACCAACTGGAGCACTTCGGCAATAGAGTACAACAATGAAACTTCTATTATGATTGATGAAAATAATATTGCGAGTATTTATGAAAATTATTTTGAAAACCTTTGGTCAAGTTATGGAGGGAGCAGTGATTGATAGATACAAAACGGAAGAGATGAGCAAAATATTTGATGATATAAATAGATTCGGATACTGGTTAAAGGTAGAACTTGCTGTTTGCAAAGCGTGGAACAAATTAGGGAAAATCCCTGATGATCAACTTAAGAATATATTGGATAATGCCTCATTTGATATAGACAGAATTAACGAAATAGAGAAAACGACAAATCATGACGTTATCTCCTTTTTAACAAGTGTTGCAGAAAAAGTAGGTCCTTCGTCAAGATTCATACATATGGGAATGACATCATCAGATATGCTCGACACCGCTTTGGCTCTGCAAATTAAAGACGCTCTCGATATTCTGATAAAGGAAATTGATAATTTTTCCGATATCGTTCTGAAAAGAGCGGAAGAGACAAAATACTTACCGGTAATCGGCAGAACCCATGGTATTCATGCCGAAATTACAACAATCGGACTAAAATTGCTCAGTTTTTATGCGGAAATCAAAAGAAATTTGAGGAGAATTGAGCGAATAAAGGATGAAATAGCAGTTGGTAAAATTTCAGGCGCCGTAGGCAATTATGCAAACTTGTCCCCTGAAGTAGAAAATACCACAATGGAATTTCTGGGGTTAAAAGCGGATGAAGTGTCAACTCAGGTTATCTCAAGAGATAGGCATGCAAATCTGTTAACTGTTCTTGCTATTTACGGTGCGACAATCGAAAGGATTGCAGTCGACATAAGAAGCATGCAGAGAACGGAAATAGGGGAGTTTGAGGAACCTTTTAAAGAGGGGCAAAAAGGCTCATCGGCAATGCCTCATAAAAGAAACCCGATATTAAGTGAACGGATGGTGGGGATGGCGAGATTATTACGTTCAAATTCGATAGCAGCAATGGAAAACGTTGCTTTATGGGACGAGAGGGATATAAGTCATTCGTCCGTGGAACGAGTCATAATACCAGACTCATTTCATCTCACTTTGTATATGACGAAAAAAATGGAATATATATTAAAATACCTTTACATAAGAAAGGATAATATCGGGAAAAATATAAACCTTACGAACGGAGTGATATTTTCTCAAAGAGTTTTGCTCAAATTGATTGAAAAGGGAGCAACAAGAGAAGATGCATACAAAGTTGTCCAGGAAAATGCTATGGTATCGTGGAAAGAGAAGAGGAACTTTAAAGATTTGATAAAAAATGATCCTATTATAAAAGAATTGATAGGAGAAAATGAAATAGAAGAATGTTTCGATGTCGGTTATTATACAAAATATGTTGATTTTATATTTAATAGAGTTAAGGAGGTATGATGGAGCGAATATTGGTAATAAATCCGGGTTCGACATCAACAAAAATAGCCGTTTTTGACGGTAGGAAAGAAATATTTAAGACAACCATAAGACATCCGGCAGAAGAGATAGGAAAATATGAGAAAATAATAGACCAGTATGAATTCAGAAAGGATCTTATTATTAAATCTTTGGAGGAAAATAATATCAAAATTGACTCATTGTCAGCTGTTGTTGGACGAGGAGGATTACTGCATCCGATACCAAGCGGGACATATAAAGTTACCGATATAATGATAGAGGATCTAAAAAAAGGGGTAATGGGAGATCATGCATCTAATCTCGGTGGAATAATTGCAAAAGCCATAGCGGATCTATTAAATATTCCCGCATTTATCGTAGATCCTGTTGTTGTTGACGAAATGGATGATGTTGCAAGATTTTCTGGAATCCCTGATATAAAAAGAATTAGTATTTTCCATGCCCTTAATCAAAAAGCCGTGGCAAGAAGAGCAGCTAAAAAGTTGAATAAGCGATATGAAGATATAAATTTAATTGTAGTTCATATGGGGGGAGGAATTTCGGTTGGCGCACATAAACGAGGTAGAGTCGTAGATGTAAATAATGCATTGAACGGGGAAGGTCCTTTCACACCGGAACGTTCAGTCAGGCGGTTTACCCGTGTGGCAGGCGGTTGAACTTGCATTATCCGGGAAATACTCTAAAGAAGAAATGAAAAAACGTATTACGGGGAAAGGGGGTATTGTCGCTTATTTGGGGACAAACAATATGATAGATGTGGAAAATATGGTAAATGAGGGGAATAAAGAGGTAGAGAGAGTTTACAAAGCTATGATTTATCAGATAGCAAAGGAGATAGGTGCGGATGCAGCAGCTCTAAACGGGGAAGTAGATGCAATTGTGCTAACCGGAGGGCTCGCTTATGACAAACAACTTGTTGATAAGATAAAGAATAAAGTATCTTTTATCGCAACGGTTCTCGTATATCCCGGAGAGGACGAAATGCAAGCGTTACGAGACGGTGTAGTAAGGGTATTAAACAATGAAGAAAGAGTAAAAACCTATTGAAAGGAGTTTTATATGATTAAGCATCTTAATGAATTGGTGGAGAGTTTGAATAATGAGAAAACAAAAAAAATGGCAGTTGCTTACGCCCAGGATCCCAATACAATCGGAGCTGTGAGTATTGCCGTTAAGAAAGGGATTGTCGAAGCATATATGGTGGGTGACCCGAAAAAAATAAAAGAAGTGGCGAGAAATGAGAATATTGATCCCTCTATTTTCCACATCGTAGATGAACCGGATGAGGTAAAAGCAGGTAAGAAAGCGGTAAGCCTCGTAAAAAGCGGCGAATGTGAAATTCTAATGAAGGGACTAATAAGCACCGGCAAGTATATGAAAGCCATCTTAAACAAAGAAGAAGGAATTCTTCCCAAAGGTGCCGTATTAAGTCATGTAACAGTTGTGGATGTCCCGACATATCACAAACTAATGTTTTTATCCGATGTTGCCGTTATTCCACTCCCGACACTGGACCAAAAGGTAAAGATGATAAATTACACTGTGGATATCGCCCATAAGTTTGGTATCGAAAACCCTAAAGTTGCTCTTATTGCCGCGACGGAAAAGGCGAATCCCAAGATGCCGGCATCGGCGGAAGCTGCTATTATATCGAAGATGGGAGACAGAAAACAAATAAAGGGGTGTATAATCGATGGTCCTCTTGCTCTTGATGTTGCAATTTCAAAAGAGGCATGTGAGATTAAGGGTCTAAAAACCGAAGTGGGCGGCGATGCAGATGTTTTTATATTCCCGAATATTGAAGCGGGAAATGTTTTTTATAAAGCCGTAACCAGGCTTGCAGGAGGCGAACTTGCAGCTGTTGTAGTCGGAACAAATGTTCCGGTCATACTTACTTCCAGAGGTGATAGCGAAGAATCAAAACTATTTTCAATTGCACTCGCGGCAAAAATGGCATAGGTATTATTTCCCCCCGTATCCAAATGCGGGGGGATTAATATTATGAAAATAGTGGCAAAAGTAGTCGAAATAAGAGGGACGGGAGAATGTTCATATGGTCATAAGGTGGGGGATGAATTTGTGATAGATGAGATGGGTACAAACATGTGTCTGTGGGCTTTTCACACACTATTTCCGTTTATTACGGCTTTAAAGTACGGTGGAAATTTTCCATGGGAAGAAGATAAAGGAAAAGCCCTGGTCTCCTGCCCTGATCCCCATAACACGGTTATATTCGAACTGAGAAGAGTAGAAGATTAATGTTTTATAAGGTATTTAAGTAGCTTTACCTGTATGGGACCGTTATACAAATCAATTTCGGAAGCCGGCTTCAAATGTATTTTCCTATAGTTTTCCATGTCTCCGGTTAAAATAAAGGCTCTGTATCCTCTGTAATTTATTTTTAACGTATCACGAATCATCCCGTAGAATTCTTTCGTTTTATCCTGTTTTAACCGTTTGTTATAAGGAGGATTCATCAACAGAATTCCTCTGCTCCTCGGTGGTTTAAAATCCTTGAAATCAGCAACATGCCACTTGATTTTCTTTTCCAAGTCGAGCGATTTTGCATGTTCCATGGTAATATCTACGAAATCTGCTGATATATCTCCTGCAAAAATAGGACTTTTCTTACTATCCATTATTTGTTTTACAGCTTCTGTCCTTATATCGTTCCACAACTCCTTGTCAAAAGAATGGAAATTCATAAAAGAGAAATGTTTACGCTTTATTTGCGGAGGAATATTAAAATAGTAAAGAGCGGCTTCAATGGGAATGGTTCCGGAGCCGCACATGGGATCGACAAGAACATCACGCCTATTCCACCCTGTTGCAAAAATCAGCGATGCGGCAAGTGTTTCTCTGAGCGGTGCCGGATGGTAACCTGTTTTGTAGCCTCTCATGTTTAAACTATCTCCGCTTGTGTCCAGCGAAATATAACAGTAATTTTTGTTTATCGTAACAAAAATCCGGATATCAGGTTTTTCCTTATCAATATCGGGGCGTAATCCCTTCTTTTCTCTGAAACGGTCACATACGGCATCTTTTGTTATCAAAGAGAGCATTCTCGAATCCTTAAGGTACTTTCTGTCCGTATCATGATGAATTACGATAGACATTTTAGGGAGAAACAGTCGTTCCCACTGAATATCTTTAACCTTTCCGTACAGTTCTTTTTCTCCGTGCCATTGAAATTTATCCAGTATCCACAATACTCGCGTAGCCGTACGAATCTTGTAATTGATTCTCATCATATCGGCTTTGTTACCTCTAAAATAAACACCACCCGGAGATGTGAATATCTCTTTGGCTCCGAGATACTTTAATTCAAAAGCCGTATACTTTTCCGTACCGAATGCTGATTTGGCAAATAACCACATGGTGAGATTATACAACATTTGCACGATTTGGCAACATATATTTTCAGGGGGAAAGGATGGCTATTGACAAACAAGCCGAAATCTATTATATTAATATAGGTGAACAAATGTATACCACAAAGGAAGAGGTATGAAAACTCTCACGAAAAGGCAATCGGAGATTCTGAAATTTATAAGGGAGTATTCCAGCATTAACGGTTATCCCCCGAGCATACGGGAAATTGCGAAACACTTTTTCATTAAAAGCCCCTCGGGGGCGAAAAAGCATGTTGATGCCCTTGTGAAAAAAGGCTATTTATCGAGAGGTAGAGGAGCTCGCACAATAGGAGAAGAGCGTTTTTATATGGACAGTGTGAAAATGGTTCCCGTCATAGGCAAGGTGGCTGCCGGAATCCCGATACTTGCCGTTGAAAATATCATGGGGGAAATTCCTTTACCCGAGAGCATGGCAGAGGGGAAAGAGATTTTTATTCTCCGTGTCGAGGGAGACAGCATGACGGATGTAGGTATAGATAGCGGAGATTATCTTGTCGTGAGGCAACAACAAACCGTAGAACAGGGAGATATCGTGATTGCCATTATAGATGGTGATGCCACGGTTAAGCGGTTTTTCAAAAGAGAAAACACAGTTATTTTGAAACCGGAAAATAAAAATATGAATCCCATAGAGGTAAAAAAGGGAGATTTTCTAATTGCGGGAAAGGTGATTTCCGTTATCAAAATGTTGGAAGGCAAAAAAATATTTTAGGCGGTGGTGTATGAGAAAAGAAGTGAAAGTCGGCGTCATATGCGATCCCGCGAAGGGAATTACGCCCGTATGGTTTGTTTTTATGGGGCAAAAACACGAGATAAAAAATATAACTTACAAATGGGTTGTTCGGAAGGGGGCAAACTATGCGGATCACTATTCCGTTAGTGACGGTAAAAACCAATTTGAGATCGTCTATGACAGACTTAATGCGAAATGGATGATTGAAAATATTTACAACGGGTATGATTCTGTTTTTTCGTAGAAAGGAATGTTGGGCAGGATGAAAAAAAATCGGATTGTCGTACTTGTTGATATGGATGCGTTTTTCGCGTCATGTGAGCAGCAGGAGAAACCGTTTTTGAGGGGGAAACCCGTTGCGGTAGGGGGGAAGAATATCGTAGCCGCCTGTTCATACGAAGCAAAAGCGTACGGGGTAAAGTCGGGAATGAGTACCTATAAAGCCATAGAGATATGTCCTTCTCTAATCGTTGTTCCCGGCGATATGGAGAAGTACGCTTTCACATCACGGGAAATAATGAAAATGTTACCTGATTATACATCTGAGATCGAGATTTTTTCCGTGGATGAAGCCTTTCTCGATGTCACGGATACGGTTAAATTCTGGGACAATAATCCGTTTAACATAGCGAAAGATCTGCGAGAGAGAATCAAGCGGCGATTCGGGATCAATGCATCGGTCGGCATTTCCTATAATAAACTTATGGCAAAATTGGCATCATTCCTTGCCAAGCCGGACGGTATAAAGATGATAAAAAGGGACGATGCGAGAAATCTGCTGGAGAATTTGCCTGTGGAGAAGCTTTCGGGAATAGGACAGAGACTAAAAAAAGAACTGAACGCATTGGGTATAGTAACATGTGGAGAGCTTGCTCGGTTCCCCGTTACGATTTTGAAGAAACTGTTCGGGCAGTACGGTTTACTGCTTCATTATATGGCTATGGGAGAGGATAGCAGTGCTGTGAAAGAAGCCGTTCCCAAGAACAGATCCATGGGCCACAGTAAAACGATTCCCGGAGGGATTGAGGACAAACATACAGCCCTTATCTATCTTTTCAGATTGTGCGAAATGGTGGGAAGAAAGGTGAGGAAGTCCGGCATGATAGGAAAAACGGTGAGCATAACTATAAGGTATGAGGATTTTTTTACATTTACGAGGCAAATAACCTTGTCCTATTATATCGAATCGGGCGAAGAAATATACGAGATTGCTAAAGGACTTTTCATGCAAACGGACACGCTGTACAGAATCAGATTGCTCGGCGTGAGTTTGTCCGGGCTTGTTAAAGCATCGAGACAAATACGGTTAAAGGAAGATGAGAGGGGTATAAGATTGCGTAGGGCAGTGGATGCGATAAACAACAGATACGACCGTTAAACGGGCATCCTTTGAGATAATTCGTGTTCCCGTAAGATCTATCTCGAATTTCGAAAAACACCTCGATTTAGAATTATAGGAAAAAGAATCGGTAAAGCAAAACCCCCTTTAAAGGATAAAAGGGGTTTTTATATCATATATGGAGTTTACGGCAGGGAAGGGACGATCCTTCTGCCACGAGCTTTCGGTTCCGGGGAATTATCGTAAACTTCAATTACATTGTATACAACGGCAATAAACATTCTGGAAAATTTACCGTGAAAATAACTGTGAATTAGGTTCGTATATTCGACTATACTCTTCTGATAATCGCTTAGATTCGGATTTTTAGGATGCAAGAGCTCCGGAACAGCTTTTACCTCGAAACAGGGAATATCAAGGAAGACGATGGAAACATTCGGGTATGCCATTTCATTCAAAAATGTCCCCGTTTCAAAATCTTTTGTCGAGTAAAGTTCCAGAGAGAGAAGGCGTTTCCTATCATAGTACTTATCCACGTTTTTATAGAGATCTACAAGAGTTTTTAGCTTAACATCAAAACCGCTGTCTTTCGTTTCATTTAAAAGCTTGATAAGGTAATCAATCTTGTCTGCTCTAGGACAATAACCGATTCCCTTTACAGCATTATTTATTTTGAAACGACTATCATTGCGGGCAATTCCGTATGAAGCGACCATTCCGTTGTGAGGTCCTGCAAGTTCCGGCATTTTGCCCTTTTTTATGTCTTCAATTGTCGCAATCCTTCTTTTAACACTCCAATCTATAAATTTATCGGGGAGCTGTTTCAGTGTATAATTTTGCCATTTTCCATCAATCTTTGCCGATATTTGGTCATTGTCAAAGACCTTGACGTTCTTTTGAACAAAATAGCTGTCCTTGTTCCAATAATTTACATCTGCATGTTCAAGGTTCATAACATCTCCCATTAAAAAAGTAAATATGAAAAGAAATGACAGTAAAAAAAATGCTTTCTTCATATATCCTCCTGTTTTTAAAATAATAGCATGGCTGTGAATTTTAGTCAATAAATTGACTTGCATAGATTTAAAATTTACTATATAAATATTTATAAACGTTTAAAGGGGGTAATGATGAAGCGTATGATCCTTATTAAAAGAACTGTTTTAATTATCATTTTTGTGCCCGCAATACTATTGTCTGGTAATTTAAAAAGAAAAGAGATACTTTCTCTTAAATGGGGGAATTCTCCGGGTGAAGTTGGTTTGAAACAACTGGGGATTAATTTAATGGGACCGAGATGCTATTTTGTTGATAAAAAAGGTAACATTTATATACTGGATAATGGAAATGATAGAATCACTATTTTCAATAGTAACGGGGTAAATCAAAATAGTCTAAATTTAAATAAATTTAAAAACATAAATGGTACGGAATTTACGGATATTACAGTTGATGACAGCGGATATATTTACCTGCTCGGTTATTTTTACAGGCAGAACAATAATTTATCTCTTGTTATATTTAAAAATAATGATATAGCAAGAGTAGAAGTTATAAAGGGAGATATATTTGATATAATTTTGGATAATCCTTACAATTCCTCAAATTTTGTCCCTAATTTAATGGAGGGAACAGAAAAGTTATTTGTAAAAGACGGTAGAGTTTGGTTAAATCTCGGAGGATATACATTTTTTCTTGCTAATACGATATACTCAAAAATAAGGCATAAACAATTTACATTGACGAAGTTTGTAAAGTGTTTTAAATTTCATATTACATCTAATGGACAACTTGTAGACATTCTTAACAAAAAATTTGGAAACGACTGGGATTATATAGGCCAATATAAGGATTTATATATGATAAACATGATGAATGATACGATAATATCTGTCAATTCATCCGGAGTAATAAAAAATAAAATTGCTATAAATCTCAAAATTAAATATTTCGAAGGGAACTATATAAGCTACATTCATAAAAAATCACTTTATTTCATGGAAAATGATTCTAATGGAATCACAATCTCCTCGGTGGATGTTAAAGATATATTAAACAATTGATTCTTGACACTTAATAACATTTGTGCTATATAATCAGCAATCTTGGGGAGTCGTACAATGGCAGTACACAAGACTCTGGATCTTGTTATCGGGGTTCGAATCCCTGCTCCCCAGCTTTTCTATTCATAGGGGATGAGAACCCTTGGAGCGAAGCTCCAATCAAGGGTTCGTGTGTATCCCGTTTTACTTCTAT
>JAACEC010000111.1 GCA_011682715.1 Pseudomonadota bacterium | reverse complement strand
TTTTATCAGTTTATTCATTTCGTCGAATCCCCGGGGTTTTTACACTACTCCCGGTTGATACAGAATATCAGTTTTCAATTTTACCCTCTCCTGTTCTCACAATTGCCCATTTGAAAAGGGCAGGGCCTATAAAATCCGTAATTATAACCATCGTAATAATCATTGTTCTTAGCTGTGTACCAATCGTCGGGAAAAAGTTTTCTACCATGATTGCGATAGCTATAGACAGTCCGGATTTGTTTATAAAAGCAGTCCAGGCAAACTTAATGAGCTTTTGCGATGTTTCGGGATCTCTTTTTCTATTGAGTTTTGCAGGGAAATAAATGCCCAGTTGATTGAAAATTAAAATTATGGCAAGTAGTATAAATGCGGATAGCCATCCCTGTTTTAGAATAGGGAGATCCAGTAAAATTCCGTTTATTGTGAAAAAGACAATGAATACAAAGAAGGCAAGAGATTTTATATTTTTTGAAAATTGTTCGGAGACATCGGTAAAATTTCTCATATAGAATCCTGTTATTATTGCTACCAAAAGAAGGTCGTAATGGAACATTCCTTCAAATTCGATCACAAAGAACGAAAGAATAAAAAGAAAGAGGGGGAGAAACAGATCTATCTTTTTCATATAATATTTTATGATGATTCCAAGCAATAAACCCACTAAAAAGGATACAACTATTTCAAGAAGTATCGAAAGAGGAGCGATTGAAGAACCGGTTCCTATGATCATGAAAATTATGGGGAATAAGAGCAGCATGAGTACGTCTTTAATAATCACAATTCCCAAAAGGATTTCGGTGAAAGGTCCTTTTGCCTTGGTTTCATCAATAACAGCTATAGTGGTCAAAGGGGATTTGGCGATGCCGACCAAACCCATTATAATTGCAACTTTAATAATTAATGGTTGTGAAGCATCGGCAATAAACGGTAAAAGATGTTTCCCGAAAAATAAAATCGTTAAAAATACAGCCACAAATATGAATATTATTTGCAAAAATGTAATACTTAATACCTGTTTGATTTCCTTTTTTATAAATTTCAGATCGAGTTCGCTTCCGGCCATGAGTGCTATGATAATCAATGTAAAATTGTCAATAAATTTTAGATTTGATATAACTTCAGGAACGGAGAATTTTAAAATAAACGGGCCTATAATAATACCGAAAATCGTATAAAGTGTAACTTTGGGTAAATTTGTTTTAGATAGTAATTTGGAAAAGTAGAATGCCCCGATTATCATAAATCCAAAAAAAAGAGACATTTCCATACCGGGATTATTGCTCCAATTCAGATTTTTGGTAAAGTACATTAAAAAGAGAATGAAGAGAAGGTAAAGCACTCTCATTTTGCATACGCTTCTGTAAAATAATAAATGATATAAAATAGTAAATTGGCTAAAATTATCGAGGATGCCATACCGATGATGAAATCGTTATTGAGAATTAACAGACTGAGTAAAATTGTATATAATATACCTGTCTGCGGCACAAAATCGAATTTAAGTTTACCCGTATAATGTCTGAAAAGGAACATAGTCGAAGTTATGGAAATCAGATGAATTAAAAAATATGGGATGGCAAGAATCAGTTTCCCGTTGATAACAATATAGGAACCGATTAAAAGCAGCAGACCTATGAAAAACGGGTGCTCAAGTGATTCAATGATATTTTTGAATCTGAAATATTCATTTTTTAGGGTGTTGGTTAAAATAAAACCTATAAAAAACATCGTTGAAGCGGAATTGATATTGAAGATATAACAGATAACAACATTGAATATGGAAATTCCGAAGAAAATGATTAAAAATTCATTTTCGTCATGTGAGTTTTTGAATAAGAAAAACATAATTGAAGAAAAAATAATTATATCGAGTGGAGAGAGGAGTATCGAATAGATATAATTTACCCTTAATGGAGAGCCGCTTTCAAAAAACGGTGTTAGAAAGAGCAGGGAAAAGAATATGATAAAGAGCGTAAAATTGGAAATTACGGCAAACAGATCGGAGTGGGGGGTTTTTTTTCGTGAAAATGAATAGTATGAGGGGAATACTGATGCTGAGATTGCCGAAATAAGTATGAGAGAAGGGAGGGAAATCGAGTGTAAAACAAAACGATTTATTAGAGAAAAGAGAGACAATGAAATAAAAAATGACACGGAATAAATAAAGAAAGTCAGTATAAATATCTTTTTCAGTATTCCGAAATCCCTGATGCGAAATTTCAAACCGGCAAATAAAGCGGTAGCACCGATTAAAAGTGTAATAACCGGTTCTATCTGGATATTTTCTACTCTGTTCAACAGATTGAGAGCGTAGGGACCGAGGATGAAGCCGGCTCCTAACATTACTATTTCTATGGGGATAAATCTGAAAGCCCTTTTTCTGAACAGAATTGTACCAATTGTTATGATCAACAAAAGGGCGATAATGATATAAAGATTATTCATAAATTTATACCTACGGAGAGATTGAAAGTTTTAAAAAACCCTTTAATTTCGTTGTATCTCATATTGATATTAAAATTTAATTCTGTGTTGTCGGTCAAATTGTGTTGTACGTTTAATTTCAGAGTAGTATCAAAACCTTTCGGATAGTTTTCGTCAATTTCACCGAAACTGCTGTCATACCCATATAAATTATAGTTTAAAATAGGGGTAAATGTAAAGCGGGAATTAATCACATATGCTGAGAATGTTATTTCGGTACCGTAATGGAGAATGTTTTGCCGTTCGGGTATATCGTACTTGATATAATTCCCGAACAGTTTAATGTTAAAAAGTCCGATCCCGTAACCGAAAAATCCGCCGAAATCCTTTTTCAGGGACTGTAAATATAGCGTATTATCAGAGTAGTAATTATAATTAAAATTTACCGTATACAGCTCGGCTCTTCCTTTTCGGAACAGTAATTCACCTGATATATTTTCCGATGTGATGATGTTTGAACGGATTAGATTTAATTTGAAATTACCACCTTTTTTGTTGAATTTTTTGCTTAATAAACCGTTAAATTCGTATCTGTCATTTTTTTGTATCGTATCGTTGTTCTGTATGTAATCCCTCTTTGCATTAATTGTGCCGTTAAATGTAAAATACTTATGAGAACGGATATTGAAATCCATATTATAATTGTTTAAGGGGTATTCGTACTGTCTGTAAATGAGTTTCTTTATAAAATGCCCGTTTTCGTTCCTGTAGTAGACATTATTTAACGAATCATAGTCATAATTACCGTTTGCTGACTCGATGAATTGAGGAATAAGAAAGTACGGCTTGTAATTCCCACCGTTTCCTTTAATAGAAATATAAAACAGATTGAAGTGCCTGGAAAATTGCATATCGAATTGGCTTGTAATCGTATCGTTATCAGCTTCAATGTAGGCACGGAGCATTGAATTCTCGTTGTTAAAAGAAAGATCATAATTAATCGAGGAATTTTTGTCGTAGAATTTTTTATATATCGAAAACGAAAGTGCGGAACCCAAAATGGACACGCCGTTTTCGATTATGTTAAAGCTGTCCATGTTCGTATTTTTACGGAATAGATCTATTCCAACATGTTGATTTCTAATCCCGATCGTATAGCGATCTCTCAATTGTCCGGAATTATACGGAGATGAGGAGATAAAATCTACGGAGTAGGATGTATGGATATATCTATTTATGTGCAAAATCAGGTTGCTGTTTGTTTTAAAAATCTTCTTGTTCAACAACTCGGAAGAATGTGATTTTAGTAACAATCTATTTCCATATTCGTAATTTAAAAATAAATCAGATAGAAGAACATTCTTGAAACTGTCCGGTGTTATTATATTGTAATGAGATTTAAGCATAGCTATTTTGTTAGAGAAATTGTTATATCGGATGTTTTGAAACCAGCCAAATGAAGGAGTTATGGTAATTGTTTCTTTTTCCGCTTCAAATTTCTTTTTATATGAAATTGTGCCTGTTGAATTGTAATTATTATTCCCGAAAATAAGGTTGTTTTTACTTTGGAGCATAGTAATCGAACCGTTTAGACCTCTGTAATTCCCATTTAACGAAACGGAACGCTTAAGAGCCGGGGGACGTACTATTATGATAGGTAAGTAATCTCCATT
>JAACEC010000110.1 GCA_011682715.1 Pseudomonadota bacterium | reverse complement strand
TCCTTAAGGATACTCTCCAACCGGTTTAAATTAAATGTGTTATCATCATTCGACGGGACAAAACGGTGTCTGATTCCTTTCGCAACTTCGAGATCTTTCCAGATGCAAAGATTGGAATTATGCTCTTTATCCGTTGTAAGAACCACATCACCTTTTCTGAAATTAAAGGCATGCCCCACGAGGTTTATCGCCTCGGTTGTGTTTCTTGTAAAGACGATTTCCTTCGGGTTCTTACTTCCTATGAACTTGGCGATTTTCGCTCTTGACTCGTTTACATGTTCATCCACTTCTCTTGTGAACCAATGACGACTTCTCCCACCGCAAGCAGGGAATTTCGTATAATAATCCGTGATTGCCTGTATAACATTATCGGGTTTCAATGTCATACACGCATTGTCGAAATAGATCGGCGGATTCCCATTTCTACTTCTCTTAAGCGAGGGAATCTCTTCCCTGAGTTTTGGAATATTCATATTACGATTCTTACTCCTTCGTTTTTTATACTAACCTCTATTTCTCTGTATTTTACCGGCATCAATTCACCATCAAGATGAAATTTAATCATTTTTTTGGATCTAATTACAAGCGACTTGAGCCCTTCAATATACTTGACATATTTGCTCGTCAAATGATTGCCGTTCTTCGCTGATGGGAGTAAACGGAAAAATATCAGCTTGTTTACCTCGTCTACTATCGATGTGTCGAATTTCCATTTAAGGGGATTTGCCTTCGGCAGGAGCATAAAACCTCCGCCGAGAAACTTTCCCAAACCTATCGTTACAAGAAGAATTCTTCTCTTGTCCACAGTATCCCCGGACACAAAAGAGATTTCCGAAGCTTTATAGAAAAAGATCGTTGAGATAATGGACATTAAATACTGTAAAGGACCTTTCAAAAAGGGAAATTTCTCCATATTGACCAAAACCTCAGCATCAAATCCTATGCCCATTCCGTTAATGAAATAAAATTTTTCATTTCCTGCCTTCACTTCACCTACAGGAAATGTTTCCCATTCGTTTTTCCCCAGCTTATTTAATATGGTCTGTATATCGGTTGTCCCGTATATGCTCCTAATGTAGTCATCTCCCGACCCCATGGGAAGAGGTAAGATTTTTGTTGATTTGCCAATGAGGGCACGCAACGATTCGTTTATCGTACCATCTCCTCCCATTATAATGATTGTTTTTACCCCTTTTTCGATAAATTCTTCAATTATTTCTTTTTCATGTCCTCGGAACTTCGTGCATTTGAAAAGCGGTGTATAACCCAGTTTAACAACAATAGATTTTACTTTATCTTTAAATTTAACAGGTTTTCCCTTCCCTGCATTCGGATTAAGCAAAACACCAATCATATTGCAATGATATTATATTATAAAATTATGTCAACTCAAAACTTATTTTTTACCTATTCCCCAAAATTAAAGAAGTTAATCTTGAAAACAGTATCTAATCGGGAGTAAACTAACAATATTATATTCAGACAACCTGTTTAAAATCAATCAAAAATAATACTTGACAAAAGAAAAAACTCCTGTCAAAATGATAAAAATATTAAATTCAATAATTCAAAAGGAATTTCTATGATTAAATAAATATACAGCAAAAGGTTACAGTTATTATTTATCTAATATAGAAATAACAGATGCATATGAAGCGGCAAAAGCAATATTTGAGGCATATGGAAACAGATGGAAAATAGAAGGATACCACGGATATATCAAGGGAAATTACAGAATAGAATAGAAGAAATAAGACTTGGCAAATATGTAAGACTAAAAATGATGATATTACTGATGAGTATAGCAATAAATATAATATTGCGAGACTTGAAGAAACGAATGTGTATATATGTCGAATAGAATACCCAGGCAACGATATATAAGAGGGGATAATTTTAAGTATTTCCCATTATATGCTGCAATCGAATATATTTCGAGGGTAATAAGCGGATTAAATTTAAACAGACTGAGGAAAGAAAAGAATAGATATGACAACAAGGATAAGCAAACATTCTTATTTACAAATGTTTTACCATGCTAAGTTTTAAAAAACGAGAAAAAATCAATAAAACTTTATAACTTGACGCTTTAAATCGACTAATGTATTATTGAGTATGAAAATTTTTGTTGTAGATGACGAAAAAAACCAGCGAGTATTGCTATCCGGATACTTCAGGGATAACGGATACAAGGCGGAGGCTTTTGTCGGGTTTCATGATTTGAAAAGTGTTATTGAGAGCGGAAATGTGCCAAATGTTGTTATATCCGATTTCAGATTAGGAGAGGAAAATGGTTTTGATGTACTTAAATACATAAAAAATTTGGAGGGGGATGAAATCTATTTTATAATGGTAACGGCATACGGCTCTATCGAAGATGCGGTAAACGCAATGAAAATGGGGGCATACGATTATATTACGAAACCGGTGAATCTCGATGAGTTGTTGGTAAAAATTAAAAACATAGAAAAAACGGTAAATCTGAAGAGAGATTTGACTAGTACTAACAAAAAATTAGATAATCTTTTAAAAAATGACCTATTTATAGCATCTTCCCCCGCTTCGAAAAAGGTACTTAGTTTGATAAAAAAAGCAGCTGAGGTAAATTACCCGGTTTTGATTACCGGAGAGACAGGAGTGGGAAAAGAGGTGGCTGCCCAGGCTATACATAAATTAAGTGACAGAAGTAGGGCGCCATTTATAGCAGTTAACAGTGCCGCTCTTCCGAAGGAACTTGTAGAAGCCGAACTGTTTGGCAACGAGAAAGGTGCTTATACGGGGAGCGTTTCCCGAAGAAAAGGAAAATTTGAGGGAGCTTCCGGGGGGACGTTATTTTTAGACGAGATAGGCGAAATGTCATTGGACGTACAATCAAAAATACTAAGAGCCATTGAAACGAACGTTATCGTAAGAATCGGGGGAAATAAAGAGATAAAGACCGATACGCGTATTATCGCCGCCACCAACAGGGATGTGGAAACAGAAGTAAAAAAAGGGAACTTTCGCGAGGATCTTTATTATAGATTGAATGTGATAAGGATCAATATCCCTCCCTTGAGAGAGAGACAGGAAGATATAATTGCCATAGCAAGATATATTGTGAAGAAAGAATTTCCCGAGGAATACAACAGCATCGGAGAAAAATTTTATCTCTCACTTTTGGACAAAGAATGGAAAGGGAACGTGAGAGAACTTATAAATTATTTGAGAAGGCATATGATTTTTAGAGGGGATGAACAGATCGTGGAAGAAACCGGTTTTCTTTCGCTTAAAGAGGTGGAGGATAAGTATATAAAGAAGATATTGAATTTTACAAACGGAAATATCAATAAAGCGGCTTCCATTCTTGGGGTCCACAGAAATACGCTTTCGAAACGAATAAAAGAGATTGAATGAAGAGATTAATTTTTCTTATCCCCCTGATGTTTTTATATAGCGGAGGGTATGTAGGCAGTAAAGCCGAAAATTTATCCGTTTACATAAAAAGAGGCGATTGGGGAAAAGCATACTCTTATGTGTCCGCAAACAGTCAGTAATATTCCTGAGGAGATGACGGGATATGTTAAAATGCGTTATTTCGAGGAAACGAATAATCTTGATTCGGCTCTTTTTTATGCAAACGAATTTGAAGCCGAATCGGATGACACACTGTTTTACGATATCGTAAGGGTATACAAAAAGACGCATAACGATTCGTTTATATTGAAATATGCCGAATTGAGGAACGATTCGCTCATTAAACTGTTTTATTTCGTTGATCACAATGTAAAGGATTCCGTGAGAGTCTATACGGATGCTTTGCCTGATACCTCTTTCTACAAGATGTACAAGTTGATTTTAAAAGGAGGAAAGAGTGGGAATATAAAAGATGAGATTCAACGGTTGAATTATGATTCGAGAGTTTATGTGTATGAAAAATTGTCCATGTACCGAAAGGCAATTTCTCTCAGAAAAAAACTGCTAACATTCAGAGGGATCGAGAATATTTACATGTTAGCAAAAGATTGTTATATCGTTAGAGATAAAGAGCGTGCTTACTATTACTTTAAATTCATAGTGAACCGTTTCCCTGACTCCGAATATGCATTGAAATCGTTGTACTATTTAAGAAAAGATAGAAAAATTCACGGCAAATTAAGGTATAAAGCATCGCAAATCTATATTGCATTCGGCAGATACAGAAGTGCACTTTCTGTTATATCCCCTTTGTCCCGCTATTCTTGGGGCAATAGAAAGATAAGAGCAGTTTGTTACTATCATTTGAAAAGATATAGAAGTGCAATAAGATTGTTGTGGAGAAAACGTAACAGTCACACAAGCGAAGCGTCGTTTTACATAGGTTTGTCTTACTATAAAATGAAAAAATACAAAAAGGCAAAGAGATTCCTTATGTACTACATAAAGTATTGTCACAACAGAGAAAAACATGTGGGAGAGGCATATTACAGAATGGCACAAATGGATGATAAAAGAAAAATCCGTTACTATAGAATTACTCTCGGATATGATATCCCTATTTACTTTAAAGAAAGGGCTCTATTTGCCATATATGAGACAGGAGACACCACACTGTTTCAGGATATAATCAATCAATTTGTTTCACAAACAGGCATTCTTACGCCTAAAATGGCTTATACCTTAACGAATATGTCTAAGGCTCTCAACAATAAAGGGCTTGCTATATATTACAGGGAATACCTAAAGCAGAGATATCCGGCAAATTACTATGCCGTTGAGGAGGACAGCAATAATTTTGATAATGTTTATCCTATAAAAAATGCAAACCTATTAAAGCCCCTTGAGATTGGGATTACAAGTGGTTATCAAAGTGTTGTGAAGAAAATTCTGAAAGAATCCAAAAACGGAGGATATTATCTTCCGCTTGCAAAATATGCCTGCAAATCGGGGAATTATCCGCTATCCATAAATTTTGCAAAAAAATATCTGAATGACTGCATTAAAACGGGGTGGGCAATTAATGATTCGTTGTATTATTTTCTTTTCCCACCGGGATATGCTTCTGTGGTCAGAGATGCATCTGCGGAATATGGTGTTGATAAATCGCTGATTTATGCTATTATACGAGAGGAAAGTTGGTTTCAACGGCGTGCCGTTTCAAGAATGGGAGCAATTGGAGTTATGCAAATATTACCTTCTACTTTCAGACATTTGAAGAGGTTTAACAGAAAAAGATATTTTGATCTCGACTACAATATAGACGCGGGTACATTTTATATATCGGAATTGATGAGAAAATATAATGGTAATGTTTTGCAGGTTATAGCCCACTACAATGGAGGGAGTTTCCCGGCAAACGGCGGTGGAAATGTCGATTTTATCGAGCACATCCCTTATGTGGAAACGGAAAGATACGTAAAGAATGTGATGAGGTCATATGAGATATATAAAGTTTTATACGGTTCTGATTAGTTTATTATTCTGTAGCATTATTCTTGGTGCGGAAACGTACGACGACATGTTCGTTTATCCCCCGTACGGACATTCCATGGGCATTCATAAGGTAAATGTTTCGACATACAAAATGGTATACGGAAAATCGATTTCTTTTGCCGAAGCCGGTGGCATTTCCGCAGTGAAGTTGAGGGAAAAAGATAAAAAGGGTTTTGATGACGATGATGAACTTATAATATTTTTGGCAGACCAAATCAACGGAGACATACTCTATAATGTTGGCTTTAACAAACTTATCTCCTTTAAGGATAGTATTAAAAATCCTGTTATTATAAAAGCTGTTCCTTCCGGTGATGTTATCGTTGGCGATGTGGGTAAAAAAGCCGTTATTCTATTTAAGTATAGGAATGATTCGCTTCATTACGTGAGAACCGTTTTACACAATGTTCTTCCTATGGGGGTTGATTTCGGCGACGGGAATTTTATCTTTGTTTCCGATGCGTTGTCCAATAGAGTAATAAAAGTTACAATGAAAGGGAAAATCCTTAAAAGTATTAGTGTGCAATCACCAGGGAAAATCACCGCCATAAGGCGTGTGGATATGTGGCAGATTAGTGGTCCTTCTGTGATTTATGCCGTAACGCATAACGGTAAGAGTGTTGAGAAATTTGATTTTCATTTGAATAAAATAGATGAGTATGATACCCCGTCGTATGACCTCGGAAAATGTAATTTTACCGATATAGCCAATGACTTTTACAGAAATCTCTATCTTGTGGATAATAAGAATAGTCGAATCGTAAAATTAACGGGTGATTTGAAATATGTATGTAATTTCGGTAAATTCGGAACAGGAGATAAGGAATTTTATTACCCGCAATATATATCGATTTGGAAACGATTCGGGCAAATATTTATTGTTGATCGTAACGGCATATCGTATTATTGGATGGGGATAGACGGCAATATAATGGATGTTTCTCCTCCCGTACTTACAAAACAATATCCGGGAATAACATTTGTTGTATTTTCCACAGATTTTGCCATTGCGAGACTCAAAATTTACGATAAAAACAATACGATTGTCAGATCATTTACATTTCCAAAAAGACTAAAACCGGGGAAAAATAATATTCTATGGGACGGTAAATCCAACAGAGGGAAAATATGCCCTGACGGCGAATATAAGGTGAAAATGGAGTTGCAACCGACCTATTCATCACGGGGATATTTCAAGAAAACTCTATCTGCACGTGTTAAAATAAACCTGAATAATGGTATGGGAAAGAGTGAAAACGATGAGAGATATGAAGAAAATTGGTTTTAGCGCTCTTTTACTTGTTATTTTAGCTTCATCGACGCTATTCTCCCTTGAAATCTTAGAGCCGGATTCGATAGAGGTTCCCGATGTTGCTTTGATGAGAGGAAACACGTATATTATTTACCCTTTCGGTATTAGCATAGGAAGGCAAAATCCGTTTACGGGAGATACCGATTATGTCTATTATTCCAATCGTATAGGAGGTGTTATAACAAATGCTAGCGGACTCGTTTCGATGGCAGACAACGGCTATAATGGCGTGACACTATCGCGATTGTTGTACGGCAAAGTCTTTGGTTCGAACATATTCGGTGCATATTTAGTTCATAATTATGCAAGAGATGTCTCGGGGAAAACAGGGGTTACAAGTTTTAATAACGACTCTCTAAACAACTACATTATTTATCAAAATCTAAAATGGAATAACGGGAAATGCCCCCTGATTTTGTCCTTTGTGTCAAACTACAATGAAAATTCCTTAAAATATAAGGTAAAATTATCAGGCTATAACCCCGGACAGTTTTTTAATTTCGAATACGACGCTGGTAGTATTGCATTGCAATTTTCAAATATAATTAAAAGATTCAAACTTGAAGGTAACCTTAATACCGGCAAGAGCCTATCGGAATTTGGTATATTCACATATCTCGATAAGAGTATATTTAACATGTCTGAAGCGGGTATCTATTACGATTACTACAATCAATTATTTTCTGTTAATGCTTCCCATACTCTAAGATTGGATTCAAAAAATTTATTAAAACTCGGTGCTAATTACTGTTTCATAGGGGAAGCATATACATTCAATTACTATGGGATCAAGCCCTATATTTACTCTTCGTTTCATTACTATTTCCCTTCGGACAGCCTTAAACTATCTGCAACGGCTCTATTTAATCGGAAATATTACAAAGGTTACCTCTTTGGGAGTGTGAAATACGATACAACATTCACCTACAGTTTAATTACATACAATACACTGATCTGGGAGCCTAAGGATGCGCTTTTCCTGAATCCCGGTGTCAAAATTGCGGGTAACGAAAAGGAAATCGAAGTTTCCCCTGTTGCCGAGATTAAATTCATCGATGCTTCGTTGTATGCGAGTTACAATCTCTATTGGAAACGTTTCTCTATCGTTGGAAAATGGGATTTTTACAACTAATATTCCTTAATGTGAACATCTCCTTCACGAACATTTATATTTATTTTAAGATGCTCGTCTCCTCTTTTTGCCCTCAATACACCTTTCTCCGTTTTTGAATCTATATCCGTGTCAAGATCAACATCAATATCTCCATTTTTAGAATAAATATTCATATCTATTCCGATATTACGAGGAATTTCAATATCAATATCAGAAGTTACTGTATCGATTCTGACAGAAGGGCTATCGATTATACGTGCCCTAATGTCTCCGGCCGGAGACGGATTTGATTGTGATATCACCATTTACTCCATTAATGTCTATATCACCGCTAACGGATTTTATAAATCCTCCTTTAATATCACTCATTTTTATATCACCGGAAACGGTAGTGATGTTGAGATCTCCGTTGATCCCTTTTAGCTCTATGTCCCCAGACAGAATTTTGGTTCTGATGTTCAGGGATCTGTTTGCCTTAACGGTTATATCGTCAGCCTTTTGTGATTTTATGAAGAATGTATCTCCTTCCTGGGTTCCGGTCATTGGTCCATCTGCGTTTGCATCCACTCCCTCTTCTTCTCTGCCTGAAATAGTTAAATCTGTGCTAAATGCGTTTATATCGATGTTTTTAATGGTCGCTTCCATATTCTCTATTGTATTAGATTCCTCTGTGCTCCCTTTCTCATGTCTAAGTATCTCTCGTATCAATTTTTCCCCGTCCTCGCTTGAGATCTTTTTGCTTGCCACAAGCTTCAGTATTTTCCTTATGTTTTCGTTCATGACACCTCCTTTGTAACTATCAATATTATTAATCAATAATACATAATTTATTAATAATGTCAAGTGATAAATCAAATAAATTTAGTATTAATTTAAAATATATTAATATAAATAAAGTGTTAGATGTGTGGAATCAACTTGATATTTGGGGGGAAATGATATATACTTACTATTATGAAAAAACTAAAGTTTACAAAAATAATTGCAACATGCGGACCTTCCATGAAAAGCAAAGAAGTAATTGCTGCAATGGTTGAAAGTGGTACCGATCTTTTTAGAATTAACTTTTCGCACGGAACTAAGGAAGAGTGGTCATACTTTATAGGGTTAATAAGGCAAGTAGCCGACGATTTCGGAAGGAATATTGCCATTATGGGAGATTTGCAGGGGCCCAGAATACGGGTTTCGTCCGAAATCGATAAATTATTTTTATCTAAGGATGATCTGTGGAAAGTCAGCGCGGTTGATTCCGGAGATAAAAAGACCATTATTCTGGATAACCCGATTTTTATCAATGATATTAAAAAGGGAGATAAAATCGTTTTTGATGACGGGAAAATTGAGGTTTCCGTTCAATCTGTGGGGAAAAATTCCGTAACGGCAAAGGTCGTGAGTGGCGGAAAACTCCTGGGAGGAAAGGGGGTAAATATCATCGGGGAGACGGTGCAAATGCCGTCACTTACGGGAAAAGACAAAGACAATATAGATTTTGCCGTTAAGCACAATCTCGATTTCCTTGCGATGTCATTTGTAAAAACAGGCAAGGATGTTAATTTGTTGAAATCGATTTTGGCGGAGAAAAAGGCGGATATAAAGGTTATTTCCAAAATTGAAACGCAACAAGCCGTAAACGACCTTGATGGGATTATCGACAATTCATTTGCCATAATGGTTGCAAGAGGGGACCTCGGTATTACATTGCCCATTGCCCGTCTACCGCTTTTACAGAGGGAGATTATAGCAAAATCCATTGAAAAGGGAAAACCGGTTATTGTTGCTACACAGATGATGGAATCGATGGTAACAAATTCAATTCCCACAAGGGCGGAGGTTACAG
>JAACEC010000109.1 GCA_011682715.1 Pseudomonadota bacterium | reverse complement strand
TACGGAGTGATAAAGAACGGGCAGGATTATGATGTGAATTATGTGGTCAATAAACAAGAGATTTTTGTATCTGCTTGACACAGTACATTCTGAACTTGTTTCAGAATCTCTGAGACCCTGAACTAAATTCAACTAGACATAACTCGTTTCAGCATCTCCGCTTCCGGAATGAACTCGTGGCAATAAAAAGGGACTCTCTATTTCTTTAGTTTCAATTAGGTGATAAATACCCATTTACCGGAAAAATGATATTTCGATTGACGAAGTGTTTTCATAGGTTTATACTTATAAATACAAAAACACGAGGAGGTATGATGAGTAATAAAAACATAGGGACCATTACAGACCGCATGATTAAAGAGTTAAAAAGAGATTTCATCAAATCATCACATAATAGAATTATGATGGATGCAGTTACAAATACTTCTGTTAGTGATATTGCAATGAACCGTCAGAGCGTCATAGATATGGATTTTACATTTTCCAATGAAATCAAAACAGGAAAAATAACATCCCAGATGCATAGTGGTAGGTGCTGGCTATTTGCCGGAACCAACACATTGAGAGTATATCTTATGGAAAAGCTAAAATTAGAGCATTTCGAATTATCTCAAAGTTATCCTTTTTTCTTTGATAAGCTTGAAAAGTCCAACTATTTTCTCGAAAATATTATTGAAACGATAGATAATGATATAAGGGACAGAACGGTTATGTGGTTATTACAATTTCCCATAGGAGATGGCGGACAATGGGATATGTTCGTAAATCTCGTTGAAAAATATGGCATTGTGCCGAAAAATATCTATCCGGAGACATACAACAGCAGCAATTCCGGGATGCTAAATAAATTGTTAACCCAAAAACTGAGAGAGTTTGCTTCTTTGCTTAGAAAAATGAAGAGGAGCGGTAAAAAGATTTCAGAGATAAGAAAAGAGAAAGACAAGATGATAAAGGAAGTTTATCGATTTCTTGCTATAAGCTTTGGCATTCCTCCGGAGAAATTTGACTTCGAATATAGGGATAAAAATAAGAAGTTCCATAGAGTAAAAGGGCTTACTCCGAAAGAGTTTTATAAAGAATTTATAGGTCTTGATTTAAGAAATTATGTAAGTATAATAAACGCCCCCATGAAAGATAAGGAATTTCAAAAAACCTATACAGTCAAATATCTTGGAAATGTCAAAGAAGGAAAGAATATACTCTATCTAAACCTTCCAATGGAAGAGCTCAAGAAGCTAAGCATCAAACAGATAAAGAATAACGAACCTGTCTGGTTCGGTTGTGATGTCGGTCAATTCTCCCGTAGAGATAAAGGAATAATGGATGTTGATTTATATGATTATGACCTTGTATTTGATACTGATTTTAAGTGGGATAAGGGGGAGAGGCTCGACTATAGTGAAAGTAAGTTGACACATGCAATGGTGTTTACGGGAGTAAATCTTATTGACGGAAAGTCTAACAGGTGGAAGGTTGAAAATAGTTGGGGAAAGGATGTAGGTGATAAAGGATACTTTGTAATGAGTGACCGGTGGTTCAATCAATTTTTATATCAGGTTGTAATCAACAAGAAGTATATACCAGAGAAGACAAAAAAACTCCTGAAGAAAAAGCCGATTGTTCTTTCGCCATGGGATCCTATGGGTTCTCTTGCAATGATGATTTAAGGTGTTGTAGATTCCGTGTAATGCTTTGTAGGATCATAGTGGGGTATACATAATCATAGTTACTATTAGCTCGTATTCTCTCCTATTTCGGGGATGATAATTCTCCAATTCTACCGAATTGTATACTCATAAATAATTTGCATTTTTTTATTCCAGTAGCTATAATGTAAATAAGCAAAAATTGAAACCGCATTTTCCCCCTATATAAAAAGGAGGTATATATGCCAGTTTCAGTCAGGGTATTAAAAGAAATTATTTCATTAATTCTCAATGGGAAATTGCCACCGGAAATAATATCAAAACTTCAATTGTCTCTACCGAAAAATAAACCTTTACCGCATTCCATACCTTTTGAAACTTCCTTAGAAAAGACTGTTATTGATAAAAGGATAGAAATACTAAAAAAACAGGGTATCAATCTAGATTATGTGGCGGAGAAAAAGAAAATAGAGAACTTTAAGCAATATAAAGGGAATATAGAGAACTTTGTGGGTTTCGCTAAGGTGCCTATCGGTGTAATTGGTCCTCTGAGAATAAATGGAGTATATGCAAACGGAGATTTTTATGTCCCATTGGCTACGACGGAAGGGTCGCTTGTTGCTTCCTATAATAGAGGAGCGAAAATAATAAGTTATTCCGGTGGAGCAAGAGTTATGTGTCTTACGGAAAGACTTTCACGTGCTCCGGGATTTCGATTTGACAATCTTATAGAGGTTGGAGAATTTTTGATTTGGATTGTTTCCAAATTCAATAAATTCAAGCGAATAGCGAAAACAACCACGAGGCACGGAAGATTGGAGGATATGAGTACGACAATCGAAGGCAATTTGGTTATACTCAATTTTGAATATACAACGGGAGATGCTTCCGGTCAAAATATGGTTACAATTGCCACGGATAAAATTTGTAAATACATAGTTAAGAATTCACCTATTAAACCGAAAACATGGTTTATTGAGAGCAATCTCTCAGGTGATAAAAAAGCAACCTCAATGTCCTATCTTTTTGTAAGGGGGAAGAAAGTTACGGCAGAAGTTGTTGTCCCCAGAGAATATAGTATAAGAATGCTTCATACTGAACCGGAAACTATAATGGATTATTACAAAATGTCCGTAATAGGAGCCGTTCAATCAGGTTCTCTCGGAACACAGGGGCATTATGCCAATGGTCTTGCAGGTATCTTCATTGCCTGTGGGCAAGATGTTGCTTGCGTTTCCGAAGCAGCAATAGGTATTACAAGAATTGATATCACGGAAAATGGAGATCTTTACTCTTCTGTAACATTACCTAATCTAATTATAGGAACTGTAGGGGGAGGTACGGCTCTACCTACGCAAAAGGAATGTTTGAAAATGTTAGGATGTAGTGGGAACCATAAGGCTAAAAAATTTGCAGAAATTTGTGCTGCAACATTATTAGGGGGAGAAATTTCTATTATAGGAGCCATTGCCTCGGGAGAATTTACGGAAGCTCATAAAAAATATGGAAGGAAACTAAAATAAGCGAAAAATGTTAGGTTTAGGACCGATATTGTAGAGATGTAAAATGTTGTGTCTAATATATTGGAAACATGATATTCCTAAACAAGTTCGGAATAGAATGATTTCTGTCATTTCCTTCCCTGCGGTTGACAATTATCCATGTAGCGATTATTATTCGGTAAAGGAGTGTTTATGAAAAGCTCGTTTCAGAATATAGGCAATACGGATAAAGTGGTAAGGTTAACTATCGGTATAATATTTATCCTGATCGCTCTTTTAATCCCCCTAACATTATGGAGATGGATTTTCGGTGTATTGGGAGGCATTCTCGTCATAACATCAGTAATAAGATATTGCCCGATATACTCGATTTTTAAATTCACAACTCTTGAGAATAAAAACGAAAAAAGGGAGAATTAAATCTCCCTTTTTTTATAGCCCCTAAAACAATTCTTAGTAATTCTTCAATATCTTTATAATCTCATCACCTACACGCTCCTGTCCTTCTTTTGTTGTGGCGCCGAGATGAGGAGTGCAGTTGAAATTATTCAAATCAAAGAGAGGCGAAGATTTCGGTGGTTCTTTCTCGAAAACATCGAGTGCCGCACCGTACAATTTTCCGCTCTTCAACGCTTCATACAAAGCGACTTCATTGACAACACCGCCTCTTGCACAGTTTACGAACACCGCTCCGTCTTTCATCATATCGAATTGTTCCTTTGCAATCATATGGTGAGTCTGATCCGTATGGGGGAGATGCATCGATATAAAATCTGCTGTTTTCAATAATTCGTTAAGTTCCACAAGTTTTACATTCATATCAGTTTCTTTTATAAAGGGATCGTAAGCAATGACATTCATACCAAAGCCGAGAGCTCGCTCTTTTTGCCAATTCTCTTCCGATTCTGCCGAAGCCGATTATACCGAGTGTCTTTTTGTACAATTCTATGCCCTTCAGAGCTTTTTTCTCCCACTTTCCGTTTTTAAGTGACGTTGTTCCGTAGGGAATATGTCTCGCAATAGATAAAAAATGCCCCATTGTCAGTTCGGCAACGGATATTGAACTTGCAGCAGGAGTATTATTTACCTTGATTCCCTTTGATTTTGCATAATCAACATCTATGTTATCCAACCCCACTCCACCGCGAATGACTAATTTAAGATTTTTTGCCGCATCAATAATAGGTTTTCTTAACTTTGTGGCGCTTCTTACAATGATACATTCGAATTTGGGAATTACGGTTTCGAGTTCTTCGGGAGACATACCCGTCTTAACAGTGACATCATGTCCCAAACTTTTGATACCTTCAATCGCCGAATCGGCAATTTTATCCGATACAAGTATCTTCATGCTCCCTCCTTATTTCGATAGGAATTCGTCGATCCAGTAAAGCAACTCTTCCATATTAGACATCTGAGTATCACCCATGTGGGCTATTCTAAATGTTTTCTCCTTCAAAATTCCATAACCATTTGAAATAACGGCACCTTTTTTGGCAAGGAACGCATTAAGATCGCCGATTTTGAATCCTTTCGTATTGTTAATACATGAAACGGTAGGGGAATGATGTCCCTCTTCGGAAAACATGGTGAACCCTCTCTCTTTTGCCCAGTTTCTTGTGTATTCTGCCATCTTCAAGTGCCTTTTAAAACGATTATCCAACCCCTCTTCGAAAATATCGCTCATCTGTTTGTCAAGAGCATAAATATGAGAAATCGATGGTGTTGCGGGTGTTTCCCATTTATCGTAGTACTTTTTCATGACAAGAAAATCAAAGTAGTAACCTCTGTTTTTAATGATTTTCGCTTTTTCCATTGCCTTTTTACTTATCGCTGCCACGGCGAGTCCGGGGGGAAGAGCAAAAGCCTTTTGAACGCCTGCAAGAACAACATCGATACCGAGTTTATCAACCTCGATTTTGGTCCCTGCCATACAGCTTACGGCATCAACCATAAAAATAACATCAGGATATTTTTTCATAACTTCTGCTATCTCGGCTATGGGAGCATAAACACCGGTAGATGTTTCGTTTAGAACCAAAGAAATGGCATCGTATTTACCGGTTTTTAGCTTTTCATCGATCATTTCGGGTTTTACTGCCTTGCCCCATTCGACTTCGAGTCTATCCACTTCCTTGCCGTTTGCTTCTGCTATTTGAGCCCATCTCTTACTGAAAGCGCCGTTTACGCAAGACAATACCCTCTTTGAAACACAGTTCCTCATTGCACCTTCCATTAATCCCGTTGAAGATGAAGTTGATACGAATATTACATTTTTCGTATATAACAACTTCTGCACTTTTTCAACAGTAGATTTGAATAACTCATCAAACTCGGGAAATCGATGGCCGATCATAGGTGTTGCCATAGCCTCAAGGATAGATTTTCTTACCTCGGTCGGTCCTGGAATAAATAGTCTTTTATGCATTTAATCCTCCTTTTAGTTCATAATTAAACTTATTATATCAAAATTAATACATATGTCAATTAAATTCTCGATTTGAATGATAGATAATCGTAAACATATTATACCCCGGAGAAATGATTATAGAGGATAAGATTCGATACGAAAATCAAAAAATTCCAAAATAGGCCCGGTTTGCCCTTATTTACTTGCCAATCAAAGTTAAAATTAAACTATTAGCCATATTTATCAGAAAGGTATTACGGACGAGTATTGAAAAGATAAATGGTGCTCTATGCCCGAAGTAAAACGAGTGGAAATAGAAACCGAAAAATAGGAATACCCTATGTTAACGGTTTGATATAGATTATCGTTAAAGTAGCCGATTTTGTATTCCATGGATCTATTTGTGTTTTTATAAATAATATCAAAACTTGCAAGATACGAATAATTCCGAATGTCATACTTAAAACCATCAAATGGCATGGGGTAGGGGATAGGTAATTGCGAATAATTATATTCCCCCTCTAATCCGTATGTCAGTGAATGGTTTAAACCATACCTGAACTTGATGCGATTGAAAACAATAAAAGATTGTAAATATCTATAATACGATATGTTGTAATTAACATTATGAACTAATACTTTAATATTAGACATAAAAGAGGGACTGTTCCTTATGAAGTCATATCCGGCTCCGAGTCCCAGTGATATATTTTTATTCGTATAACCGGAACTCATGATATATGTAGAGTAGTAATGATTAAAAAAACCGTTTGTACCGAAAAAAATCCCGGAGTTAAACATTCCATACATCGCGGAAACGGAAAGAATCCATTTATCGAGAGCAAAATCGGGCTTAAAATAGATATTGTTTTTTACAGAATAATCGAGATTATCGAATCTGTTTGTAAGGGATAAAATTTTTCCTGATTCTCTTGTTCTTATAGATTTGAGTGACAGGGCAAGGGAAGAGCTATCATGAAATGGAAAAGAATCAAATAGATAAAAATCGATATAGTATCTGTTTTCGCTTTTTATGAAATATTTTACATCGTAAAAATAACCGGAATGCAACAGATTAGAAACAGAGGATTGAATAGTGTAATTATCGATTATATCACCTTCTTTGAAATTCAGTAATTTTCTTACATATTCACCACTTTCGCGTGTATTGAAAAAACGTATGCTATCTATTACCCCCTGGTATAGATGCAGATGAAGGATAGAATCGTTTGCAGAAATGGTATCAAAGGATGCTTCAGGATATCCGTTATAATTGTAAAATTTAACAATACTAAGTAACGTATCTTTCAAAGCTATTTTGTTCAAAACCGCATTTTCAAATGGTGATAATTTGCGGACAACGACGGGGAATATAAGATTTTTGTTAATGTTAATTTCTTTTATGAGTGGAAACTCCTTTACATCAACAAAAAGCGTATCACCGGAATGTCTTACGCTCACATCCTCAAAGTAACCCGATTGCATTAAAGAGTTATAAATATTTGATGAATCTGAGAGAGACAAAACAAATTGCTTTTTAAGATGTTTGTTCCCTTCTATTTTTGTGTATTTTCCTTGAATCACTAAAGAGAGGGAGAAAATTAAAAGGGCGGTTATAAAAACCGCCCTGACAGGTCTAAAATGCATACGCCTTGTTTTTCACTCTTAAATCGGCGAGTTTCATTTTACCGAACTTCAACGCCGTTCCATCTCTAATCTTTATCGCCTCCTGATAACCCTGCCATGCGAAATATAGCCAGACAAACCATGGGATTATCCATATAAAGAAGAAAAGCGGGATAAAGAAGCTGACTATCCCTACAACGATATACAATGCAACGACAATTAGTAAATCCATAATTGCCTGATTTGTGTCTCCGTTATAGAATTGTGCACCTCCGGGAATAATTATACCGAAAA
>JAACEC010000108.1 GCA_011682715.1 Pseudomonadota bacterium | reverse complement strand
ATTGCTGCGAGAGCAACACCGAGAAATGCTAAAAACGTTCCTAAACCCATATATCCTCCTATTTAATTAATATGTGTTTTGTTTCTCTTTTAAGTGGTGAAAACGGAATTCCACCGCCGATAAAAAACTTCGAAAAGTATTCTACGTATTGTAATCTCAAACTGTGAACGAATCCGCCGAGGGAATTAATTGCTATGTTAAAGAGATGACCTCCCACGAGAATTATAACTGTGAAAACAATTCCGATTACGGGAATGCTGAGGGTCATAAAGGCTATTTTGTTAATCGCTACGGCGATACCGGCGGTAACCAATCCCAGAGCCACAAGTCTTATATATGATAACAGGTCTCCCAAGTAGGATGTGAGACCGCTGATGATTGTTAAATTCAATATACCGAGAAATATACGGAAACCCCAGTTTTTTTCATGCCTATTGGAGAAAAGTATTATATCTACCGATGCTATGAGAATTATTATTTCGGCTATGGGAACTATCCCGGCAGGCAGAAGAGCCTTTGAAGCAAACCCGAAACTGACAATTGTATTCGTAGCGAAAACAATTGCAAGTATGGATGTTAAAAGCATAAACCATGCAAATGGAACAGTAAAGGCATCGAGGTAATCCTTGCTCCTGATCTTTTCAATAAAACCGATGGTGATCCCCACCAAAATCTGTACAATTCCCAGTGAGAGTGCAAGGCTTACGAAAGCCATTGGATTTTTGAGAGGATCAAACCAATAAGGTATACTCATATGAAAATAGTTAGTAAAGAGATCACCGAACCATCCATGCAAAAACCATCCCTCAACAAATGTGAAAAGACCGCCTATGAATAGAAGATTTAAAAGTTTATTATTGTAGGTTTTTGTTCTGAGCATGTAAAATAAGATAATACCCGAAAGCACTATACCGTAACCGGCATCGGTAAGACAGAGTCCGAAAAATGCAGCAAAGAACAGACTCATTAACGGACTCGGATCCAACTCGTAGTAATAGGGCATACCGTAAAGCTTTGTCAGTATCTCAAAGGGACGGAACAATGGATTGTTTTTTAGCTTTATCGGTGGATTGTCCTCTTTCCCTATCTCCGTTTTTATAATGGTGGCATCGTCTCTCGCCTCCAATTTCCCTCCCAAAACGGGAAATCTCTCCGTTTCGACCCATCCGCTTATGACAAACGTTCTGTTTGTGGCAAGGAGTTTTTCCTCTTCCTCCAGTTTCCTAATCTCGTTTTCGTAGTAATCGAGGAAAATGTAGAGCGTTCTGATTTCCCCTACAAGTTTTTTATCCTCTTCATGGATTTTCCTTATCTCCTGTTCATCCATCAGTTTTCTGCGTTCGAATTCTTCGATAACATGTGATATGTGTCCCTTTGTGGAGTCAAAATCAACGTGCTCAAATTCAAGGTTATTCAGTTCTGATTTAATTTCTTCCGCCGAATCTTTATGAGCAACGAAAAGGAGATATACCTTACCTTTTTCCTTGTTAACGATTTCATATGCAAGATTATCGAGCATTCCGAGATTTCTCTCCGGGATCATGCCTATAAAAAACATCGTGTTCTTCGTGCTTTTTATCTCTTCCGCCGCAACTTTAAGTTTTTTCCACGGCATATAAAAATCGATTTCTCTGTTTAAAGATTTTATTTCGTTTCCGAGGTGGGATATTCTCTCGGTATGTCTTTCCACCCGTTCAACAACGGATTCAGGGAATTTTCTCTTTGCAATTCTTGCATATTCCTCCTCGGATACGACAAATTTACCCTTTGTTAGATGGGCTCCGTTGAGTTTCGATACATAATCAATTGCCGTGTTAATCCGTGATATATTTTGGTTAAGGAATTGAATCTGATTTTTCCTCTCTTCGTCAATATGCTTTTTGATCTCTTCGCTTTCCTCACCTTTAATTCTCGAAATATGCAGCAATCCTTCATCCTGAAGAATGGAGAATATATCTCTTCTGCTCCTACTTGTGAATGCTACATAGACTTTTGTCATCTTTGCAATGCCCATTGTCTACTCCAGCACTTCCTTCACGATTAATTTGCGAATTTCTTTTTCCTTTTTCGAAATTAATTTATTGAGGTTATCAATGGTCATTTTTTCCTCTTCCTTTAGTTTTTTTATATCCAGATCAATGGCTTTTTTGCTCTCTTCCGACATGTGATCTTCCAATTTCTTCTCCGATTGGAAAGCTTTTTCTTTGATTTTCTTTACCTCTTTTTCAGTATCCCGAAGTATCTTTAAGCTATCCTCATGTGCTTTTTTTATGATATTTTCAGCCTTTTCTTCGGCCTTTTTGATAGATTTTATTATCTCCATATCCACCTCGCTAAGATTATGTGCTTATACTAATAAAAAATAATGGCAATGTCAAGTTAAAGTTTGAATAAATGATATGTTATATCTACTTAAAAACCGGGACATCCTATGATATGAATATGATTTATAAGAGATTAGAAAACTACATAAAAAATCTTTTTATGTAGGGACGCAAGCGCATACCCCTTTTCATGAAGTAGTGGTGCTTCATAAGGAGTATTATAATATTGCCGATGCAAATTGATGTGATATATATGTCTACCTTTTTAAGGGAAAGATAGAGAAGAAAGAAAAACATACCCATTATGACAGACCATGAGTCTTCGCTTTGCAAGGCGAAGATGATGCCTATAAAAATAGCGAGAGTTAAGGGATCGCGGAGGGAGTCGAGGGCAGTCCACATGCCGAATGTCGCTGCTACGGCTTTTCCGCCTTTAAATTTAAGAAAGGGAGAAAAGGCATGCCCGAGAACAGGGGCAAGGGCTACTGCTACAAGCTCCCAACCTGTAAGATTAAATTTATGAATTGCAATAAATGCGGGGAAAAACCCCTTTGAGAAATCGAGAATCGTTCCGGGAATACCGGATATCCACCCTCCGGCAATCCATGCGTTACCAGCCCCAGGATTTCCGTCTCCGTAAGTGCGGATATCTTTGTTAAGCAAAATATACCCCGTAAGAACCGAAAATGGGATTGCCCCAATAAAAAATGCGGAGAGAATCAGAAATGTTGTTTTCATAGTCGTCCTATGATGTATGTCCGAATCAAATCGGCGTAAGAGACATAATGTTTTACGTTTGTAAAACTCTTTCCGGAAATAATCTTTTTCACGGCTTCCATGTCCGGAGGAATATTTATTTTCGTATAAAAATAGGCTTTTGCTATATTTTTATGGTTGTGGGAATCGGGAGTTGCTATACCCGGGATATCGTATCTTACCGATATTGCTTCGGCACGGGAATTCGCCTTTTTGTAAAAAACAAGCTGTGCGTTAAATGATTCTATGAAATCCAGTTTATCGATGTATTTGATTAACATCTCCTCTCCCATTCCACCCACAAACCGAAGTATAGGATGGGCAGCTCCGCAAATGCCCCCGTTGTCGTGGGTGAAATTAATCCAATCGTCTATGGTATAATGTTTTTTGTACTCTATCTTTTTGTCCGTTCCTATTATGAGAAGATGTCCTCCGAAATCGTGTTTCTCCATACCCCTTACGAGGAAGGAATGCCAATTATCGTATTCGATTCTCGTAATTGCATTATTAATCGGCTCTATTTTACACATGTCTCTGTAATCGTTTCTGTTTTTCATAACAAAATCGAAAAACATATCATTTTGGGCATCAGTTATTGCGAAAAATAGGATTTTATCCCTTGCAATTTGCTTTAATATGACGTTTGGCGTTTCGTTTCGAAGAAATTTGTCGTTAGAAAAGATCGAATGGTTATGGAAAGAAAATTTATTTTCCATTCTTAAAGAATTTTCTTGCTTCCTTTTCCTCTTTGGAGGGAAAAATGCGATTGATAAATTTTGCTGGGACTATCCTTGCGGGAAAAATACCGGCATTTTTCATGAGTTCGAATATCCTATGCATCTCTTCGGTTTTGTAAAAATGGATTTCAAAGAGAAGATTCTCACCTTTTTTCTCAATGGACAATGTGGCATTTGTAGATTCCATAAGTATGTTTTTTATATTCTCCACCTCATGCTCTTTTTCCACGGGATATTCAAGTATAAGTTTCATAATGAAATTATATCTATTCTAATGTAATATGTCAAGGTTTTGAAAGAAGTC
>JAACEC010000107.1 GCA_011682715.1 Pseudomonadota bacterium | reverse complement strand
CTCAGTGCGTCTTCGGCTTCTTTTAAATTTGCCGTTGCCGACTTCAGCTGTTTTTCTATAAAAATTCTCGCATTTCTCGCATCGCTCCGTTCATACTCAACACTCTGTGCTATATACTCGTTTGCTATACTGTTTGCGATTTTAGCTGCCAGTGACGGGACATGGGAATGAACGGTAACTTTCATTATTGCGGCATCTTTTACAGGTGCAACTTTTATGGCACTGCTCAAAGATAGTGCCCTATGAGCAATATCACTTACTTTTAAAATAAAGAAATCTCCCGGCTTTATACCCTTTGCGGCTAAGATAAAATGAATTCCGTTAAAATCGACATTATCGTTTACCCTTCCCTTGAACATCTTTTTCCCTTTTATTAACGCCGTGAACGTTGTATCGGTATTAAAAAGGAACTCTATTTGTCCTTTGAAATAATCCTGATCCAATGACAGACCGGCTAAATCCAATGACAGACCGGCTAAATCAATATTGAAGTTCCCCTTCTTTTTCTCAATTTGAACGTTCAAATTGAGGTTTTTAACCACTCTTTCGGATAATGAACGCGATTTTATCATCGCTATTTCCGTTTGCATAACATCCTGATTTAACATCTGGGTATAATCACCGAACAAAATACTACTCTCCCTGTTCTGATCAACTCTTATAGTTGTATTCGCTTCATACAGAGGTTTTCGTGTAAAAGTATATACACCTACCAAAATGAGAGTTAAAAGAATGCCCGCAATGACTACCCTGATTCTCGAGTAAATAATGTTGATATACTCTTTCAGCGATATTTCTTCATTCATCTCTCTGTCCATACATTCTACCTTTTTAAATTCATAATGAGATTCACTATTGTTGCTACCGTTAGTGCCGTGGATATGAGAATTGACCATTCCTGTAATGTGGGGAGAAATCTTCTCGGAACAACAATTACATCCTGTGGCGAAATTGTTATCCCCTTGCTCTTCAAATCTTCACTGTTCTCTTTGAAAATATTCACCTTTGCTATTACCTTTCCGTTTCTCACTATCCTCACTCCGCCTGGGTTTGCTTTATCGGTAACCCCTCCTGCGAGAGCTATGATATCGCCGATACTCTCAAATCCCGAAATATTGTATATCCCCGGTTTCTTTACTTCACCGAGAATGGATACACGAAAACTAGGTAGAATAATTATATTCGGAGATTTCAGATACTGTTTATACCTGCCCACAATTCTCTCTCTCGCATCAAGGAATGATAAACCGTTCACATAAACGGTGTCGATAAGCGGAAGATAGAGATATCCGTCTTCATGGACAAAAAATTCACCGCTCAATTCCGGATGATTAAACACACTTATTTTAAAACCTTTACCGGGACTAATAACATTATCTGCGAACAAAGTAACGGATAAGAACAATAATAAAAGTAACAGGAAAACACTCTTTTTATAAAAAACCATCGAACCTCCAAAGAAGGATTATAGTTATAAATCCTTAAATAGTCAACTATAACTTAAACTTAAATGTTTAATCTGAATCCTAACCCCAATGAGGCTCTTTTTTTTAAATCTACGCCTTCGATTCCGTCACTGATTTTATTTAACATTAAACTTGATGCTGATATTTTAACCGTTCCGTCTATTGATACGGGTCCCAAAAGAACCGACAAGCCTCCTCCGAAGTTAACATAAGGGGTAAGTGGTATGTTTTTCCCGTTCAGATAGAGATACGGCCAAACACCTTCAACATTGAATCTTATCGGTACGTGCGGAACATTGAGAATAAAGGAGCCTGTTGCATGTGCCTTCCCCAGCATCAAACCGTCTCCCGACATATACAAAAATCCACCGGAAAAACCGGTAGATATGAATGGAAAGCCGAATGCCGCACCGAGTTTACCGTCAAACGTGCCGGGTATTCCGAAAGTTCCTGAAAATGATGTATCATTGCTCGCCACATTAAAGAAGGAAACGGGAATCGTACCCGTTATGACATGCCCCGTGGTATCAACGGTCACATTGGCGCTGTCCGAATTGATGTTTACATTGATATTGATGGAATCAAACTTCGATATATCGAAATTGTAGGAAGAGATAGACGGTTTGTTGGGCGTATAATCAAGGGCAAGCCCTATCTTTAACATCCTTATGTCGATAAGAATCCCTCCGTAATACTCCGTAATAAATTTTGAAATACTGTTATCTCCATCTATGGCAAATACATCGGCTACGGATTGATCCTCCGTGGCATTGAGATTCACTGTCCAATCGGTTCCGCTGTCCGGTGTAACACCCATTGAAAGTGTATCGAGCCCAGCTCTTATATACGAATTCGAAACGAGATGATTGTTAACGGCTCTGAATTTAATCCCCGCTCCTCCGCTTACTATGCCGTTGCCGAACGAACCTCCGATATAAAATGTCGGTTTCGATATGAATTGTGCGTCGAAATCAGCGTATGAAGACATGATAAACTCGGAATACAGATCGTATATAACGGGAATCGTGTCCCCTTCGGGGATCTGAGATAATTCACTGTGGGTCAATTTTTGATGGAGTTGTTTTGTCACGGTGAATCGACTCTCGTTGGAATCCGATGTAAAAGCCATCTCATAACCCTCCGAACGGTACATCCCTGCGGTGAGTGAGAGAGGTCCCAACCTCGTTGCTACTCCGAAAAAGTCAAATCCTCCTTTGTCTTCAAAATTAAGGGAAAGATTCGTGTTTATTGTATCGTTAAATGTGCTACCCTCTCCGTTGTAAAGTGTTATATCATGGCTGAATGAGGAACTCTGCGTAAAACTGAACGCAAAACCCACATTTATCTTTTTCAAATCCTTCGAAAGCCCTGCCGGATTTAAAAAAGAACCGACCATACCGTGTGAATAAGCCGGATTCAAAAATCCGGGATCGGTGTAGAATAGATTTTGCATGGGATCGGATATGGAAACATTCGCATTCATATCTCCTAAGCTAATTTCGGCACTTGCAAAAGATGTAAATAATAAAAAAACCAGCACAAACAGCATCACTCTTTTCATATATCCTCCTCGCTTAAATCAATATATCTGTCACGAAAATCATTAAATCTCGGTAAAACTCTTAAAATCGACACCAAACTGATCAGATAAAAAAGGGATGAAAATATGATATCGAAAGAAATTAAATAGTACACAAATCCGAATATAGATGGGATCGCCGCAATAGATAGAAGCAAAATAAATACATTCAAATACCTCGACGAATAATGCATCGTGTCTTTTACCGTTCCTATAATCGTATTTAACCTGCGTATCAGTATTACGATAGAATAATATTCAATTACCGAAAGGATGATAAAGACGAGAGAAACCGTTCTCGGCAATGTTCGACTTAATGTTGCTGCAGCTAAGAAATCCTCTATCTTGCCCCTCATAAAATAGCAAAAAACAAGCATAACACCGAACAAAACAAACGGCTCGATTAAAAATACAATATATATCAGTTTTATTTTACGAAATTCTTCTCTTAATTTGTCATTGACGACTTCAATTTTTTCCATTACCGTTTCCGTTATTTCCCTCGTAACAAAGGTTTATCAGTGTCTCGGTATCGGTTTCCGCAAGACATATAAAGCTGTCCGATGCACCGTAATATATCTTTATGGAATTATCTTTCTCAAGAATCGCTCCGCATGTAAAAACAACATTTTCAATATCTCCTATTCTCTCATATTCCGCCTTGGGTGTCAGTATGGGGATGTTCGTTCTTCCCAGGATTTTTTCCGGATGTTCGAGATCCAGGAGAACGGCGCCGAGCTTGTAAATCCCGCCTCTTGACGTAGATTTTACACCGTGGTAAATTTCCAACCATCCGTAAGGGGTTTTTATGGGTACTGCTCCCGCCCCTATTCTGTCCGGATCCCATTTTCCCCATCTTGGTGTCATTAAAATTTTATAATCGCCCCAATATTTAAGGTCATTAGAATAGCTGAGCCACATATTCGCTTTATAAGCGGACATTGGTCTGTCTATACGGATATACTTCCCATTGATTTTTTCGGGAAATATGACGCAATCCTTGTTTGACGGCAATGATATGGGACCCAGTTTCTCAACCTTGACAAAATCTTTTGTCCTGGCTAACGATACGAGGGGATCATATCTTGAATATGCCGTGTATGTAATGTAGTAGTACCTGCCCATTTTCGTGATTCTCGGATCTTCAATACCGAGATTCTCATACTGGGCAAACGGTCCTGTTTTCGAGGGAAAAATGAGTGGTTTCTCATCAATTTTAAAATCGTATCCTGTCTTACTTCTCGCGACATAGAGCTGTGAAAAATTCTCCAGCATTTCCACTCTTATTAATAAGATATATTCGTCACCATACTTTATTGCCCCAGCATTAAATACCGTGTTGCACCGTTCAGGGATCATATCAGGTGTAATTATCGGGTTATTAACATACCGCTTCGCTACCTCATGTTTGTCATAATCATACTCAAGCATAAATCCTCCGTCTATTCGCTATCTTCATTAGACTCTATTGCCGTTAATTGAATTACATCAAGAAGGGAGAGCATATATGCCAAAAGGCTTTCCGCTCCCTGATTCAAACTTTTTCCATTAGGGGTTAGACCGTCGG
>JAACEC010000106.1 GCA_011682715.1 Pseudomonadota bacterium | reverse complement strand
TTTTTTGTATATTTCAAGTCCCATTTTCGATAGTAGCTCTCTTATATCGGTTTTTGAGAAATCGCCGCACGGGAATTTGAGGTGTTTGAGATATGATTCGTCCAGTCGTCCGAGAAAATAGGATTGATCTTTAATCGTATCAACAGCCCTTTTTATGCAATACCTTCCGGCATATTTTGTTATTCTTGCATAGTGCCCGGTTATAACGACATCATAGTTTTCGGGACAATTATCCTTAATAAATTGCTCTATTTTTACCTTTTTGTTGCATATTGCACATGGATTGGGGGTTTTCCCGGAAATGTAAATATCTTCGGTTTTTTGAATAACTTCTCTTGAAAATTCTTTGCTGACATCTATTACTCTATGCTTTACGCCGAACAATTTGCTATAATAGGCGGCATCTTCAATATCGGAAAGCGAACAACAGGTAGATTTGTCTGTAAATGAAAATGTTATTGCTTCGACAAATTTATATTTTTTAGTAGCTTTGAGGAGGGCAAAGGTACTATCGGTTCCGCCGCTAATTAGAACAGCTGCTCTCAAGGGGATTAGTGATGATTTCAACTATTTTCGCTTCTCCTTTAAACGGATCTTTCATTCTCCTGTCGAAAAGTGCGATTATAAAGAAAGTGAGCCCCAACGCTGCAAATCCGAGAAGTATGGAGATCGTTTCACTAAAAAACATTTTACCTATATAAGCACCGACAAACAGTGATATAAGTGGAACAATATAGACGATAAACGAATGTGCCACGAGGTGTTTTTCGGAAAATTCAACTTTAACCGTATCGTTTTTACTTGCGTCTATGTTGTTATTTACTATGTAATGAAGACTCTCGCGAGAGACCCAGTTGCTACATGTCCCGTTTAGCGGACATGTTTTACAAGTATCTTGCGGAACAATCACTACTTTCGCTGTACCGTCGTTATATGTTTCAATTACGGTCGCCGTTTCGATCATTTTAGATCAACCATCCTCTTTATCGGTTCATAAGCATTTTTTATAATATCTTCGGGCAGTTCGATTTCGTATTTTAGTTCCTTTAGTGATGTAAGAAGATTATCAAGTGTAATTGCCTTCATCCCTTGACATATGAGTTTATCCTTTAACGGATAGAACTTTTTCCCGGGATTTTCCTTTTGCAATCTGTAAATCATACCTTCTTCCGTTCCTACAACGATTTCCTTTTTATCCGTTTCCTTTGCAATCTTTACCATACCTCCCGTGCTCAGTATATAATCTGCTGCAAGTGAAGCTTCAAGTTTTGCTTCGGGGTGAACAATTACAATAGCTTCGGGGTGCAGGGCACGTGCCATTTCAACATCGTCTTTAGCTATCAGATTATGAACATAACAAAAACCGGGGTACGGAATGACCCTTTTCGATGTTTTGGTTTGAACATATGAAGCAAGATTTCCATCGGGCACAAACAGAACCGTATCCGTATCAAGGCTGTTGACTATATCTGCGGCATTTGCCGATGTGCAACAGATATCGCATTCCGTTTTTGTCTCAGCAGTCGTGTTTACATAACATACTGTTTTTGCCTCAGGATATTTTTTCTTGAATTCTCTTAGCGATTTTGCCGTAACCATATCAGCCATTTTACATCCGGCATTGATGTCCGGGATGTAGATATGCTTGTTAGGAGAGAGTATTTTTGCCGTTTCAGCCATGAATTTTACACCGCAAAAGAATATTCTGTCATTGTCGAGTTTTGCAACTTTCTTACTCAGTTCGAGGGAATCACCCAAAAAATCCGCAATATCTTGAATTTCCGGGATCTGATAATTGTGGGCTATGATAACGGCATTCAGCTCTTTTTTCAGTTTTAAAATCTCTTTTTGTTTTTCTTTGTCAGTCATAATTCCCCTTTTGTTAAAAGGTCCTCAATTGTGTAGGATTTTAAACATTTAATCATTTCATCGTTAAAATGTTTCCAGAGGTTTGAAGTTACACACTCAGCCTTATTCTCTTTTCTCTTGGGGCAAACAATTTTTTTATCCATTCGTTCTACGGCATTAATTATATCAAAAACCGAAATCTTTGAAGGGGATTTTGAAAGCACATAGCCGCCCCTTACTCCACGGGTACTCTTTATCAATTTTTTCATTCGCAATCTCCTGAAAAGTTGCTCGAGGTACTTATTGGATATGTTCTCGTTTTTGGAGATTTCACTTATGGAAATAGGCCCCTTTGTTTCTTTCATGGCAATGTAAACTATTGCTTGTAAGGCATATCGCGCTTTGGTTGTTATTATCATACCGCCTCCTTTCGCCATATCCTACTGTATTTATGTATTTTTGTCAAACAAATTCGAAGAAAATTTTCGCCCTACATAACAATATTAAGATTGTCAAAATGATAAAAATATGTAATAATACGTCTATGGAAATGAGAAGATTATTGATGCCCGAAATTGATGAGGTTATAAGACAAAAGGATTGGAAAACATTAAAGGGGATTTTGGTTGAACTCGAGTCTCAGGATATAGCGGAGATGTTGGAGGATATACCGTATCCGGAAAAGGTAATAATTTTCAGATTACTTTCCAAAGAACAGGCAAATGAGACTTTTTCCTATATGGAAAGCGATGAGCAGGAAGAGATGCTTCATCATTTCAGCAAAAATGAAATTAAGGATATCATCAACGGTATGGATCCCGATGATAGAAACGATCTCTTTGACGAACTCCCTGCCGGTTTGGTTAAGAAGTACCTTGAATTTTTGACTCCCGACGAGAGAGAGGTTGCGGCTTTATTGCTGAACTACCCGGAGCATTCGGCAGGTCATATAATGACCACCGACTTTATAGAACTTTACGAAGATATAACTGCCGACGAAGCAATAAACTACATAAGAAAAAATGCGAAAGAATCCGAAACGATTTATATCAGTTATGTAATCGGACACCATAGGGAGCTTGTCGGGGTTGTTTCCTTGAAAGATTTGATACTTGCGAAACCGGAGGTCATTGTTAAGGAGATAATGGATGATAACCCAATCTATGTGAATACAATGGATGATCAGGAAAATGTTGCCAACCTAATGAAGAAATACGATTTTCTTGCCATACCTGTTGTCGATTCGGATGGGAGGCTCGTTGGCATCGTTACATTCGATGATATTATGGATATTATAGAAGATGAGAATACGGAAGACTTTCAGAAGATGGCAGCAATGTCTCCAATGGAAATGCCTTATTTCAGTTTGAATACTATAAAGCTGGCATGGAATAGATTTATATGGATTTTTGTGCTTATTGTACTTGAGAGTATTTCGGGAAATATTATTCAGAGATATCAGGATGTTTTGAAGGTTGTAGTTGCCCTTGCCATATTCATTCCCATGATAACGGATACCGGAGGAAATGCGGGAACGCAATCGAGTACGATAGTTATAAGGGGATTGGCAACGGGAGATATCGAATTGAAGGATATTTTCCGATTAATTCTCAGAGAATTGTTAATAGGGATTTTAATTGCCTCGGCGATTGGTATAGTGGCTTTTGTCAGGGCATATTTATTTCATGTAGGTTCCCTGATAGCATTAACCGTAGCAATAGCGATTTTGATTACAATATTTGTTTCTAACCTTACCGGAGCTTTTTTGCCGTTTCTGTTTAAGTCTTTAAAAGTGGACCCTGCAATAGCCGCAGGTCCCTTTATCACAACTATTGTTGATATAACGGGGCTTGTCATCTATTTTGAGGTTGCCAAGCGATTATTGCACATATGAAGAATATACGTTCCCTTGAAAAAGACGAACTAAAATCACTATTTGAAATTATGGGGGAAAGATCCTTTCGTTCGAAACAACTGTTTAAATGGCTGTGGCAAAAATTAGCGGGAAGTTTCGACGAGATGACCGATTTCAGCAAGGGATTGAGAGAGAGACTGAAAGATAAATTCTATATCGGATATCCGGATATTATACGGAAACAGGTCTCAAAAGACGGGACGATAAAGTATCTCCTGAAATTGGAAGATGGTAATACCGTTGAAACGGTGTGGATTCCGGACGGCAAGAGAAGAACGATATGCGTTTCGACTCAGGTGGGATGTGCAATGGGGTGTAAATTTTGCTATACCGGGAGGCAAGGACTCAAAAGGGATTTGAAATTTTATGAGATTTGTGATCAGGTGTCGGTAATAAAACGAGATCTTGGTGAAAGCCCCACAAATATTGTTATGATGGG
>JAACEC010000105.1 GCA_011682715.1 Pseudomonadota bacterium | reverse complement strand
ATTGCTTGATGAAGCGGGTTTTAAAACGGTGTTATATAAAGGCAACTATTTCGACGAGGTGAAGGAGAATATTAAAAACGGGACAATCAAAAGGGTAAACGAAGAGAATATAACGAAACTTGCAAAAAGTGTGAAGAAAGGTGATGTGATTCTGTTCAAAGGCTCGAGAGGAATGCGAATGGAAAAATGGCTCGATAAATTTTTGAAGGAATTCGGCTATGATTTATAATATAATTGTTCCTTTGCTAAAAGGTTCCATTGTATCGAATCTGTTACGTTATATTACATTCAGGGCAATATATGCCGCTGTAACATCACTGTTGATTTCGTTTATTGCCGGCCCTTATCTAATTCGATATTTGAAAAGATATCATATAGAGGATAACGTTCGCGAATATTCTCCGGAAAGTCATGACTCGAAGAAGGGGACACCTACAATGGGCGGTATTTTGATTATTTTGTCAATACTGATTCCGGCAGTTTTGTGGGCGGATCTTACAAATAAGTACGTACTTATAATGCTCAGCGGTATTACATTTGCCGGACTTTTGGGATTCGTAGATGATATGGTGAAGTTGAAAAAGAACAAAGGGATGGGAATATGGATAAAACTCTCATCCCAGATAATCATTTCACTTGGTTTGGGGTTATGGGTATACTACGCACACCTTAAACCGGGATATGAGTCATTGACAAACGTCCTTTTTATTAAGAATCTCTATTTGAATCTCGGAATATTTTATGTGCCTTTTGTTATGCTTGTAATCATAGGAAGTTCAAATGCGGTGAACCTTACAGACGGTCTCGACGGTCTGGCAATCGGCGTATTTGCCCTTGCCATAGGCAGTTTTATAATTCTGAGTTATGTCATCGGTAATGTGAATATATCGGATTATTTGAATTTACTCTATCTGCCGGGAAGCGGCGAACTTACAGTAATCCTTGCTGCTACCGTGGGTGCGTCGTTAGGGTTTTTATGGTTTAATGCATATCCCGCAGAAATTTTCATGGGGGATACAGGGTCACTGGCACTGGGAACGATTTTGGGTTTATCGGCAGTTCTTTTGAAACAGGAAATATTATTGATACTCATAGGAGGCGTTTTTGTTTTGGAAGCCGGTTCCGTTTTGTTACAGGTTATCGGATTCAAAATAACCGGCAGAAGAGTATTCAGAATGGCACCTTTACACCATCATTTTGAGATGAAGGGATGGGCGGAAACGAAGATTGTGATAAGATTTTGGATTATTGAAGTACTCTTTATTCTATTAGCTCTGAGTACATTGAAGATAAGGTAATTATGAAGGTGACGATTTTAGGAATAGCAAGAAGCGGTATAGCTGCCGCAATGGCTTCAAACAGATTGGGATACGAAACGTTTCTCAGTGATTACGGTATACCCGAAAAGAGATTTATTGATGAAATCGAGAAACTCAGGTTACCATACGAAACGGGTAAACATTCGGAGAAGATCTTTGAAACGGATCTCATTGTGGTAAGTCCCGGCATACCGTCAACTGTTCCTGTTATAAGCGAGGCAAGGAAGAGAGGGATAAGGGTAATTTCCGAGATTGAGTTTGCATTTGAGCATTTCAAAAAACCGATTATTGCAGTAACAGGTACAAACGGGAAAACAACCACTGCGACACTTATATACAATATGCTAATCGCTTCAGGGTTGAAAGCCCTTATTGGCGGAAATATTGCGCCGGGTATCCCTCTTTCCAATTTCGTCTCAAACGATGATGATGTTAATTTCATCGTTGCCGAAATAAGTACATTTCAGCTTGAATTAATCGATAAATTCAATCCTATGATTTCAGTACTTACAAACATATCACCGGATCATATAGACAGGCATAAAACAATGGAGAATTATATAAAAGAGAAGATGAAAATATTTAAGAACCATAAAAGTAACGATTATGCCGTTTTTAATAATGAAGACATTAACATAAGGAAATACCTCTTTATGATTATGGGGAAACAGTATAGATTTTCGTCACGAACAGAAGTGAGCAGAGGGACATTTGTGAAAAACGGAGAATTGATATTCAGAGACGGTAATGAGGAGAAAACGATATGTTCCGTGAGTAACATAAAATTGCCGGGTCTCCACAATATGGAAAATGTGCTTGCGGCTTCATGCTCCGTACTTCTTGCCGGCGGCAGCATAGAGGGAATAAGAACGGCTGTTCACGATACGAACAGCATACCGCACAGACTTGAATATTTGGGTCAGGTGAAAGGAGTAATTTTTTACAACAATTCGATGTGCACTAACCCGGTGGCTTTTAGAAGAAGTTTGGAAGCGTTATCTTCCAAAAATATTGTTTTGATAGCCGGAGGGAGGGAGAAGGATACCGGATTGGGTGATATGGGAAAGGCGATTGTGGAGCATGTAAAATACTGTGTGTTAATCGGGGAATTGAAGGAAAGACTTGAAAAGGAACTGAATAGATACGGATTTAAAAACTATTTTAAGACGAATGATTTCGAAGAGGCTGTGAGAACGGCCTTCAGACACGCAAAAAAGGGAGAGATCGTCATGCTGTCTCCGGGGGCTGCGAGTTTTGATATGTTTAAGAGCTTCGAAGACAGAGGTGATCAGTTTAAGAAATTGTTCGGTTTGATAAAGAGGGAATATGAAGATTGACAGAATACTATTCTGGGACATAATTTTTATCCTTATATTTGGGCTTTTGATGGTTTTATCTTCATTGGGCGGTTTTATAATGTTCAGCAATAATTTTTTGATGGGTAGTGAGAAATTTATCAAACAGTTGGTGGTTGCATTTATGGGATTTCTGGCAATGTTGGGTCTCAGCAAGGTGGATTATCGCGTTATACGCAGTTGGGTTAGACCGATTTTTATCATTGCCGTTTTATTGTTGGGGGCAGTTCTTGTAATAGGGGGAGGTCTCGGAGGTGTAAAGAGGTGGTTGTCATTGGGACCTATCAATTTTCAACCGTCCGAACTAGCAAAATATGCTCTGGTACTTTTTCTCGCCTCCGCCTATGAGAAGAAACGAGATGAGATAGACAACATAGCCGTAAGGATAAAGTACTTTTATACTCCTATCGCAATAGTCATTGGCCTTATTGTGGTAGAGCCGAATTTTGGGACGGCTTTTGTCATATCGTTGATATCGTTAACCATGCTTTTTGTCATGGGCTTTGACGTAAAAGAGTTGGGGGCACTTGTTTTGCTTGCCTTAACAGTTCTCACCGTTGAAATTATTGCCACACCTTATGCCAGAATGAGGGTTGCCGGATTTTTGAATCTCAAGGGAGCAAAAGCATCAGGGACACAATCGATGTATTCCATATTTGCAATCGGCTCAGGGCGTTTGTTCGGTCTGGGACTTGGCGGAGGCATGACAAAACTGTTCTTTTTACCGAGGGCGTATACCGACTTCATTTTTTCCGTTATCGGAGAGGAGCTTGGTTTCATAGGAGCATTTTTGATGATAGTTGCGTATATCGTTCTTATCGTGAGGGGAATGAAGATTGCTAAAATGAGTAAAGATACCTTTGCTTTTCTGGCTTCGTACGGTATCACGATTACCGTTGCATACTATGTAATTTTTAATATACTTATTGCTTTAAAATTGTTCCCCGTTACGGGACTACCTTTACCGTTTGTAAGTGTAGGCGGGTCAAGTTTGATGATAACGCTGTCCGCAATGGGGGTTTTACTGAGCATATCCAAATCGGGAGAAGATATAAGAAGTGAAAACGATTTTTATAGCTTCAGGAGGAACGGGAGGACATATTTTCCCGGGACTACTGCTGGCTAAACGAATGAAAAAGGATTTTAAGATTTATTTTGTAGGGAATGAAAAAGGTATGGAATACGGAATAGTTAAAAAATACGGATATGAATTTCTCCCGATACCTTCGTACGGTTTTGTGGGTAAACCGCTAACAGAAAAGGTAAAGTCCGCTTTGTATAATGTTGTTTCACTGCTATCAAGCATAAGATACATAACGGAATACAAACCTGAATTTGTTATAGGCACGGGAAGTTTCACCGAACTGCCTGTTGGATTTGCCGCAAAATTAATGAGAATCCCCGTTTACATTACGGAGCAGGACAGCTATCCCGGTATAGCAACGAGATTACTCTCAATGGTAGCAGATAGAGTGTTTCTATCGTATGAAGGGAGCATGGAATTTTTAAGACGTAAGGATAATGTAAGTATCA
>JAACEC010000104.1 GCA_011682715.1 Pseudomonadota bacterium | reverse complement strand
TTCATATCGGTGCCGAAATCGATTCCTGCATGATATCGCCCGGGACGTGGTTCCATAAAACCTGATGTTACATAGGTCCTCTGCGGAAGGGGATAGTAAAATATGATAACCATTAAAATACCGGATAGTATTGTCATGATTATAAATAGCAGATTTTGCGAAGGGCGTCAAACAAAATAAATATTCTCAGACGAATAAATAAAGATATTCAAGTCGGTAAGCTGTATAGATATATCCACCAACTTTGTCATAAACCCACATGAGGTAGTTAATATCTCCGTACCTATTTTCCAAGATATTTAAATTCAACTTGATAAAAAAGATTGTTTGTTATAGAATGAATAATATGAAGAAGAATATTTTATTAATCGATGATAATCGGGATAGCCTGGAAACAACCGAAGAGATTATACATACATATATGGATAATGTGAATGTGTTTACGGCATTGAGTGGTAAGGAAGGAATTGCTCTAGCATTAAGACATAAAATGGATGTCATTATGCTCGATCTTGATATGCCAAAGATGAACGGTATTGAGGTTTGCCAAAGAATGAGAGAAATGCAAGAAACACAATATACCCCTATAATATTTTTTACCGGAATGGATACGGATTCCAGTATCAGATCGGAGGCACTTGCCGTAGGTGGAGACGAATTTATATCAAAACCGATTCAAGTGTCCGAATTAATTGCCAGGATAAATGTAATGTTACGAATAAAGAGAATGCGAGACAAGATAGAGGAGGAGAAAAAAACGGCTGAAACAAATCTCGACTATATGAAGATGTTATGGGAATTCTCATCGGAAACATTGAAAATAACAAAATTACATGAATTAGCGGATAAAATCACTCAAAGTGGTGTTAATTTGACAGGAGCAAGCGGAGGATTTATAAATATATACGATAACATTGATAGTAATTTCGAAAATGTTTCACTCTTTATCAAGAATCATGACAAAGAATATGTGAGTTCCTTCGAGGAATTGAAATTTGTCGGTTTTACGGGAATATCATCGATTATAGTTGATGACATTGAGACGTATTGCAATAAGAACAATATAAAAAAAGGACTTTTACCTTTTGGTAATATGATGATTATTCCTCTCATATCGAAAAAATTTATTTTTGGAGTTTTGGTATTATTTGACAAGAAAAGTGGATTTAAAGAAAATGACATGATGAAAATGGAAACATTTTCAAATTTTGCTTCAGGGATTCTGTTTAGCATTTATTCCTCTCAAAAACACATGTCGTTATATGAAAAACGCTACGAATCATTATTTAACCTCATTGATGTTCCCCTGTTTATCATGGATAGAGATGGGGAATTTATTGATATGAATGATTCTTTTGCCAAAATATTCGGCAAAAAGAACAAGTATGAACTTAATGTAAAAAATTTCTACAATCTAATTACAGATAAGTCGGATGCGGCTTTTATAAAGAAAGGTATTGCGGTTAAAGAAAGTATCAGGGGATTTAAGGTTAAATTCAAAGGAGACGGTGAAAATTCAATTGATGTCGTTATCAATATGGAGAGAGAGAAACTGGTCGGTAGCGAACAATATTATTTAAAAGGAAGTATAATTAATTTTTCCGATGTGGAAGAGTCGGAAAAAGAAACTCGGTTTTTTAGAAGGATTAGTGAGCTTTACACTCTTACCGATAGGGAATTTTATAGGGCTAAAAACGAAAAAACGATTTATCAGAATTGTGCTTATATTTTAAGAAAAACTTTCGGATTTAAATCGGTAATAATTGCGTTGTTTGATGATACGTTCGAGTCGTACAAAGCAATAGGATCCTCTTTTGCCGGGAAAAAATATGCAGATTATGTAGTGGAAAAGGATGTTTTGGAGAAAATAAAAAAAGGGGATAAAAACATTTACAAATTTCAACAATTTGACGATAGCGAAAATATTATTATCCCTTTAAAGTCGAGAAAGAACGGAGAAATATCCGGTTTTGTTTCTATAGTTTATAATGGAGATATTAAAAACAGGGGAAGCGTTTTTGAGGCAATAATTACTTTTGGGAACAGATTAATGACCGAAATAAACCGATTAAACATGAGAAATGATATCGATTTTTACGTCTCACTAATTGATTCGTTAATTGAACGGGACAATTCTCCTATTTTGGTTATAGATAGTTACTATAAAATCAGACTCCATAACAGTGCATTTATTAAGATGAGAAACGATACGGATATCAACGGCAAATATTGTTATGAGATAATCCACGGTACCGATAAACCGGTTGATTTTTGCCCCTTATCCCTTCCTTCGGTAAGGGCAAAGAGTGGTACGATACAACACGAAACATATTTTGAGCCTTTGTTAAATAAAAATATATATGAGACCATAATTCACATAAAAGGGGAGAAAGGTGTATTGGGTTACATCTTGAAATTCGGACAAAAATAAAATTTCCAACCGTTATATAACTTGATAAAAATCGCTTGTTATGCTATATTCTATTCCATGAAAAAGTTGAGATATTTTGTTTTTATTTTTTTTGTATTTGCTTTAAACGCAAAAAAACTGCCTTCTCCCGTGAGGGGTATATATTTAAATCCCTATTCATGTTCCGATACAAGACGTATCAGTTTGGATGTTGACAGTATGAAGAAGTATAAACTTAACACAGTTGTAATTGATGTTAAGGAGGATAACGGTATCATACCTTTCAAAAGTAAAAATCCAGAACTTCAGAAAGCGGTTCGTCCCATCTATAACCTGGATTCCCTTGTGAAATTTTTTCATAGGAACGATATACTTTTAGTCGGAAGAATCGTTACTTTCAAAGATCCTATAAGAGCAAATGCGGAGAAGGGAAAATATGCCGTATTGAATAAAATCACACACACTCCCTGGAGAGATTCGGGGGGAGCATATTGGGTTGATCCCTATAACATTGATAATTGGGATTATAATATTGCAGTTGCAAGAGAGGTATTAAAGAGAGGGTTCGACTCCGTCCAATTCGATTATGTACGTTTTCCCTCGGATGGTAATATAGGGCTTTGTGAGTATCCTCATTATCAAAAGGGTTATTATTACAGCGATATTATTGCTATGTTCGCACATTACGCGAAATTCAAATTAAAGAACTATGATGTAGGTATAGATGTATTCGGGTATCTACCATGGTTGAAGAGAATCATAAATATCGGACAGGATATGAAGATGATTACGGCTCAGGTGGACATCGTCTCTCCGATGTTGTATCCCTCTCATTTTGGTGACAAATTCCTTTTAAAAAACGGGGATTATTTTAAAAGGACCTACGATATTATTCGAGGAAGTCTGGTAAGGGCTCAAAAATACACGTCAAAGGGGCAGCGGATAATCCCGTTTTTGCAATCCTTTACCTATAAACAGTCAAAAATGGGAAAATTTTATGTGGAAAATCAGATAAATGCAGCGATTTCCATAGGTGATGGGAGTTATTATGTATGGAATGCAGGTGGTAATTACTTTTTACTGTGGAAGGCGTTAAGTAATTTGAATAGTATGCAATCAAGGGGAAGAGCCCTGAATTATATAAAATTAAAGGAGTACCTTTTTAATGAAACTTCTCGACATAGAAATCAGCGGATTTAAATCATTCGCGAATTCCGTAAGAATACCCATTGACAAAGATTTAATAGGATTTGTCGGACCCAACGGATGTGGAAAGAGCAATATAGTAGATGCGATTAAATGGGTAATAGGGGAGCAAAGCCCAAAAGAGATACGTTGCGAAAAAAGTGGGGATGTGATTTTTAACGGATCGACGCTCAGAGCGGCACAAGGAATGGCAGAAGTTACGCTCCGTTTGTCCAATGAAGATAGAATAATTCCTTTGAATTATAGCGAAATCGAAATCACAAGAAGATTGTACAAAAACGGCGACAGTGAATATCTCCTCAACAGAACACCGGTGAGATTGAAAGATATAAATAGATTTCTTTCCGGTACTGGGCTCGGAGAATCATCATACACGCTTTTCAAACCCTCGGTCATAGATGATTTGCTAAGGCCCAACAGCATGTTAATCAATGATATCTTATGCGAAGCAAGTGGAATTGCAAAATATAAACTTGATAAAAGGGAGACACTGAAAAAACTTGCACTGACGAGGGATGCCATGAAGAGAGGGGAAGATATAATTGCGGAGGTTTCCGAAAGGTTGAGAGTCTTGAAGTACCAGGCGGATAAGGTGCGTCGTTACAATAAATTGAAAGAGGACATTGAAAACAAGGAAAAAGTGTTTTTCATGAGCTCTTATAAATCACTGAGGGAGGAATTGCATAGCATATATGCAAAGATTGAAGAGTGCAAAAATCGGGAATTGGAGAAGATTAAAAAACTGAGCGATTTTGAAAAGATAAAAAAAGAGTATAATGAAAAAATCATTAAAATTTCCGATATGAGAGAAGCGGTCAGCCAGAGTATCAATTCCATTAACGAGCAATTGAACAAAATAATCGGGGAAAAATCAACGGTTCTCGCCGAACTCAAAAATTTACAGGAGAGATCAAAGGGATTGTTGAGAGAAAAAATAGAATTGTCCGAACAAATCCCAAAAACAGAGGAAAAATTGTCATCCGTCGGGCAAAGAACGAATGAAACGGAAAAACAAATTGTTAATTTGGAGAAAGAGATAAAAGTATTGGGTAAGCAGACGGATGATATAACAAAGAAAATCGTATATAGAAGCACGGAATTGGATATCAAAAAAAAGGAGTTTGAGGAGAAAAAAAGCAGTCTACATGACATTGAAAATGAAATGGCGGTAGAAAAGCGTACTTACCAATTTGATTTGGACAAATTAAATGATTTAAAGGATGAACTCGACTCAAATATTGAGGAAAGTAGAAAAATAAAGGAACAAACTCCTTTTCTAGAGGATAAACTTGCCGAATATCTGACGAAAGAGAAGAATTTGAAAGAAGAAGTTAAGAAATTAAAGGATAAACTCGTTAAAACAAATTCTGATATAGAAAAGAGTAAGGATGAATTGAGGGAAACGGAAAATAGTCTCGGAAGAATGAAGAGCGAATTGGGGATTTTGAAAGAGATGGAAGAAAACGGAGAAGGTATAGGAGAAGAAGCTCTGAAGTTCAGAAATTCAGGGAAACCTCTTTTGATGGACAGAGTGGAGGTAAAACAGGGGTATGAAAATTTAATTGAGAATCTTCTTTCCAATTACAAAGATACCGTATTGTTAAACAACAAAGAGGAAGTTGCTGATCTTTTGAAAAAGGTTGTGTCCGACAAGAAAAATGGAAGAATCAATTTTGTATACAAAAAGGTAG
>JAACEC010000103.1 GCA_011682715.1 Pseudomonadota bacterium | reverse complement strand
CCACGATAAGTCTTGCCGCTCAAAGGGGAATCCTTCTCGGCGTAGGTTTAGGCTCTATAGCCACTTCAATGAAAATCATACTCGGTATAGAACGCTCGTATCTCGGAGGAGGTGAATAATGAATTTTTGGGTTAGAATATCGGACCTAGACAGGAGATGGATTTATCTCCTCATGGCTATTGCGATAATAGTACCGTTCTTTGTCAATATAACAATTCCGATAAAAATTTCTCCTCCAACGCAGAATCTCTATACATACATTGATACTCTGTCTCCGGATAGTGGTCCTATATTGATTTCCTTCGATTACGATCCATCAACACAGGGAGAACTTACACCCATGGCAATAGCGATTTTAAGACACGCTTTTTCAAGGAATATACATGTTATAACGATGTCTCTGTACCCTACCGGCATAGGAATTGCCGAGAATATCACTTCTCAAGTTGCCAAAGAGTACAATAAAGTCGAGGGAAAAGATTATGTTGTAATGCCTTATGTTCCTGGATATTCTGCTGTTATTCTCTCCATAGGCGAGGATATAAAAAACACATTTGCTACTGATTATTACGGCAACAGAACGGATACTCTCTCTTGCCTTAAAGGTGTAAAGAATTTCGAGCAAATTCCAATATCCATATCAATATCCGGTTCTTCAACTCCATATGCATGGATCACATACGGATATACAAAATACGGGGAAAAAATCGGTGTGGGAACAACCGCTGTTTCGGCAACATCGTACTATCCTTATCTCAGGACAAAGCAGTTAGTCGGAATGCTCGGCGGGTTGAAAGGTGCTGCGGAATACGAAACACTCATTAGAAAATTCTATCATGCAAAGGGAAGAGCTATGGCAACAATAGGAATGAACTCCCAATCAATGGCTCACATTATAATGATTATATTGATAATTCTCGGGAATATATCGTATTTTGCGATAAGAAAACAGAATAAAAGGAGTGCATAATGAGTACAAACATCTGGATCTGGATAGCGGCTTTACTTACACTTGCCATATACTCGTTTTTGTATAAAGACAATATCATATACAAGATTGCCGAGTATCTTCTCGTCGGTGTTAGTTTAGGATACTCGATCTCAATAACATGGTACAATGTTGTAATTGGGAAGATGGTCGTCCCAATAAGGGATCAGCACAACTATCTGATAATCATACCGATTCTAATCGGAATGCTGATGTTTGCGCGATTTTCAAGGAAACACAGTTGGCTTAGTAAAATTCCCATATCATTTGTTATAGGTTGGGGTGCCGGTGTTGCGATACCTCTCGGATTCGAAACAACCATAGTCGAACATGTTAAAAATACAATTGCTATTCCCTGGTTTGGTGGTAATGTTCTACTTCTCATTAATGCTATCATAATTTTTGTTGGTGTCGTTGCCACACTTGTTTACTTTTACTTTTCCTTACCTCACAAAGGTGTTGTGGGGAAAGTGGCTAACCTCGGCATATGGTATATAATGATAGCATTCGGAGCATCATTCGGCTATACGGTAATGGCTCGTATTTCATTGTTTATCGACAGGGCTCAGTTTTTACTCCATGACTGGCTTGGTTTGATACATTAATATTTGTAAACAGATGAGGAGGGTATGTAAATCATGCCCTCTTTTCATTTTTCTTTTAATTTTTTCCAGAGACTTACTCTTGAAATCCCCAGAATTTTAGCAGCTTTCGATTTGTTTCCGCTGCTCAACTTTAGTGCTTTCTCAATTAATTGTCCTTCAACTCCTTTTAAATTAAGGGTCGAAAATTCATCGGCCATTCGAAACTCCTTTTTGGCTATATAAGCGGGAAGATATTGAGGAGTTATAATATCCTTGCATATGACAAATGAATACTCGATTATATTCTCCAGCTCTCTTATGTTACCGGGATAATCATATCTCATCAAAAGCTCCATTGCTTTATCGGATAACTTCGATATTCTCTTCCCCTTCGTTCTGTTGAATTTCGATAAAAGATGATTGACAAGCAAAGGTATATCTCCCTTTCGTTCCCTTAGCGGCGGAAGGTCTATCTCAACAACCTTTATCCTGAAATAGAAGTCTTGTCTGAACCTCCCCTCTTCTATCATCTTTACAAGGTCCTTGTTTGTAGCGCTCAATACCCTTATATTCGCTTTGAAAGTCTTATTACACCCGAGAGGCGTGTATTCTTTTTCCTGCAAAAATCTTAACAGTTTCACCTGAAATGCGGATGAAAGATCTCCGATTTCATCGAGAAATATCGTTCCCCCTTCGGCTGTCTCCACTCTCCCGGGTTTGTCCTTTATAGCTCCTGTGAATGCCCCCTTTTTGTAACCGAATAATTCCGATTCGAGAAGATTGTCGGGTAACGCTCCACAATTTATCTTTACAAACGGTTCATCTTTTCTGTATGAAAGGTTATGAATGGCACTTGCCACAAGCTCCTTGCCGGTTCCGTTTTCCCCGCTTATAAGTACGGTTGAATCACTTTTAGCCACATCGGGCAATATTTTAAAAATCTCCAGCATTCGTTTGTTTTTACTTACAATATCCTGGAATGTATATTTTTCCCTAATCTCCTTATCCAACTCTTTTACAATGGAAATATCCCTGATCGTTTCCACAGCACCTACAATTTTCCCTGTTTTATCCGTAATGGGAACGGCACTCACAAGAACATCAATTTTTTCTCCGAATAAATCCGTTATTTCAACCTCTTCGTCAAATATCGGTCTTTTCTCTTTTATCAGTCGTTTTAACAAACATTGCTTTTCACATACAGAGGATTTGAATATCTCGTAGCATCGTTTGCCGATTACGTTGTTCTCTTCAATCCCTATAAGTTTCTTAGCGGCATCGTTAATGTAAACTATTGTTCTGTCAAGATCAACGACGAAAACACCTTCGGCTATGGAATTTAAGATGATCTCATACTCTGATTTTTTCACCTTATTAATCCCCTCAATATTTCAAGATTCTTTTTATAAAACTCATCTCCCCCCGGTGTTTCAAGTACCATGGGAACGGATGAAAACCTCTTATCATTGACTATAAAACCGAATGCATCTTTACCAATTTTCCCTACCCCTATATTTTCATGCCTATCGACCCTTGAACCTAACTCTACCTTGGCATCGTTTAGGTGGAAGGCAAAGATTTTGTTTGTACCGATTGAATTATCAAATTCCCTCATTACATTTTCATAAGCATTTTTCGTCCTTATGTCATATCCCGACGCAAAAATATGGCATGTATCTATGCAAATTCCGAATTTTCCCGGGCTTTTTAGGATCGCGAGAATATCTCTCAGATGTTCGAAGCGGTAACCTACGTTTGTTCCCTGTCCCGCAGTCGTTTCAATCAAAATCGTCACATCTCCCGGATCAATCTCCTCGAGTATCTCATTTAATGTATTGCCTATTCTTTTTATGCATTTTGATTCTCCTTCCCCCATATGCGCTCCGGGATGAAAAACGAGAAAATTCGCACCAATCTCCTTTGCTCGTTTTATTTCGTCAATAAAAGCCGATTCCGATTTTCTATGTTTCTCCTGATCCGGGCTTCCGAGATTTATCAAATAACTGTCATGCACAATGATCTTTTTTATCCTCGAAACCGCCCACATCTCCTTAAATTTTGCAACATCTTTATCTTTTAAAGGTTTTGCATCCCATCTCATTTGACTCTTTGTAAAAATCTGAATCGCATCACATTTAAGCTTTTCGCCATTTGTTATGGCATTACAAATCCCCCCGGAAGTACTAACGTGCGCACCGAGTAACCCCATTACGACCTCCTGTAGTAGTTTCCCGGTAATCTTTCTATCAGTCCTAAAAGCTCAAGATTCATAACCGCATTTGACAATTCCGATATGGAAAGCCCCGTTTGCTCCATAATAATGTCAAAATGTACGGGATTAAATTCCACTTTATTATATACTTTTTTGTTTATCCCTTCAAGTTCCGGCTTGTTTGCCGCTTTTTTGTCATCCGCTTTTTCTTCCTCCTTCCCTATATAACCCAGAAAATCGTTAACGGAAACAATGGGGGTAGCCCCTTCCCTTATTAAAAGATTCGTCCCCTGACTTGTGATTCTGTTGATGTCTCCGGGTATTGCATAAACATCAATGCCAAAATCAAGAGCCCATTTTACCGTTTTAAATGTCCCGCTTTTATACGCGGCTTCCACGACTATAACCCCCTGTGAAAGCCCGGCTATTATTCTGTTTCTGAATGGAAAGTTTTGTTTGAAAGGTCTCGTCCCGGGGGGGAATTCGCTGACCACACATCCTCTTT
>JAACEC010000102.1 GCA_011682715.1 Pseudomonadota bacterium | reverse complement strand
AAGCGGGGGGTAAGGACATATTTTATTTTTCCGTTTCCCCGATTGTTCCATTTTTTGTAGAGCATTTCGCTCTCCGTCATCAGAAAATCGATATCTTTGGCAAGGAGGTTGCTTCCCGTATCCATAAGCATGTTCCCCATGGATGCCCTAATGCCCATTTCTTTAACTGCCTTGAAGGAACTATCTGTATATAGAACGGTCTCCATATCCTGGATCGTTGTTGTACCGGACAGCAAGAGTTCGGCTATACCGAGACGAGCCGAATCGTAAAGTGTTTTTTCCGTATGTTGAGATTCAAAGGGCAAAATATAGCGATTCAACCAGTTTAGAAGGGAAATATCCTCTGCCATATTCCTGAAGATCGTTTGGGCAAGATGAACATGGGTTTGAATAAAACCGGGAACCGCTATCATTTCCGTTGCATCTATGATTTTATCCGTATTTACCGTTGATACATTCTCTCCGATTTGTTCTATTCTGTCGTTGTTTATGAGGATATTGCCTTTGAAAGGGGGTGTCTCGGCATCCTTTATTACGGTTGCGTTTTCAATCAGGATTTTCATAATTGTAGGATAAATTAAAATTGTTCATATGTCAAATAGAAAATAGTAAAGCGAGGCGGATGGATACAAGCATATTAACCAGGAAAGAAAATGATTTTCCAGTTCTCACTTCTTACTTTTTTATTTTCCACTTATTTAAATGTCATTTTCGTACTTGTTTCAGGGTCTCGGCATCAAATGTGCTTATAATAGTCATTTCTATTTTTTATAAGAGTTGATAAGTATGTCTTCATCACTTCCCTTCTTATTAAATCAGTTGAAATATAAAATCTCGTTATTCCTATCTCTATTCTTATCCATGTATAGCAGGATTGATGTAATTTATACACAAACGAAGGCACATAAAAGTACTTGACATAAACCGAATTTTATTATATATTCAATTCGCTTTGGGCCTGTAGCTCAGTTGGTTAGAGCAACTGACTCATAATCAGTGGGTCGCTGGTTCGAGTCCGGCCAGGCCCATTTTTTGTTACATTGAAATTTGCTTGATCTTTTTTATTTCCTTACTGAAAAGTTTGATGATTTCGGAATCAATTGTAAAATAGAAGATTTGCCATCCGTCATCATATAGTTTTTTGACGAGTTTTATGGCATTAAGTTTTCTCTCATCATCAAATGTAAGAAAAGTGTCATCGAGGAAAAAGAAGAGTTTTTGGTCGTTAAAGAGCTTTTCGGCAATCGCTATTCTTATGCAGAACATAAGTTGAACAAGTGTCCCCGTGCTTAAATAGGCTTCATTGATCTCTTCATCGTTTTCCAAAACACTAAATTCCATTTTCCCGTCGATTTTAACGATAAGGTCTTTTTTCCCCGTTATAATCCGCATGTAATCCTGTATTTTTTCAAGATTTATTGCATTTCCGATGTTCTCGGTAAATTCTTTTTCCGTACTGTCTATGGCATTGATTGCCAGATTTGCAGCTGCCTTTGCATTTTCATAGAGACTTAAGGTACTATTTATCTCCATCTCCTTAAGTTCCATTTCGAGTCTGTTTTTGAATTTGTTGGCATTCAAAAGTAGTTTAATACCATCTTCGAGTTTTATAATATCGTTAAGAGCACTTTTGTTTTTGTCATTTTTTTCTGTTAATGTCTTGTTGAACGATTGGAGTTCCCCGGCAATATCTTCCAATTGTTTTAAGTTCCCTGCTTTCTCGATGGAAGATATATGAGAATGAAGGTTTTTTCTCAATATTTCATAATTATCATTCAATTCAATAATTGATAGCATATTTTTAAGTTGCGGAAGCTTTACATCCGTTATTTCAGGTGAACCGAGCCGTTCCAGTATGCTCTTCTCATTCTTTAGATTTATTGTCAGTTCGTTTTTTTTATTCAATTTTTCTCGTAATTCAGAAACGGATTTACAATGGGTGGCACTTATTAGCTTAACCACCTCGTTGTCGTTATTCTTGATTTTTTCAGTGATATTGGCAACACTTTTTTTGTTCTTTTCTATTTCCGATTCCGTTTTATCAAATTCGTTGTTGAGCTGCTCCAATTTCGATTTTAAATCTTCCAGGGACCGGTTGAGTTTTTTTATATTATCCTTGTATAGAGAGACTGATATGCCGTTTTTCTCCGCTAATTCAAGAATATCTGTCTTTTTATCATCAGTGGATTTGTTTTTAAAAAAGAGAAATAGAGTGTATCCAATGGGGAAAATTGTTATTATTGAAGGGATAAAGGAATGCTTTAGCAGGAATATAACGGAAGTTATTGCCATCAGGGATGTAACCACAAGAGAAATATTAAAAATTATAGAATTCTTGTTTAAATTTTCGCTTAAATTATCGTATAAATCTTTATTTTCGCTGAAATCCTCATATTTCGCAAGTTCGTCCGATAGTTTCTTAATTTCTACCGATGTTTCCTTTATGGAATTCCTTAAATCTTCGGACTGGAATTTTTGCATGCTTATTTCGTTTTTAATTTGTGTCAGTTGTTTATCAAGGTCATAGCTGCTTTTTACGATTTGTTCCCATGAAAACAGATCGTTATCACTTAGAAACGAATATGACTGCAACTCTTTTTCAATACCGTTTACTCGGTCCTCCTGTATTTTATGTTCTTTATAATCGATGTATGAAAGCAGCTTGTTTGTAATGTTATTCAATTTATTTAATTGCCCCACATTTGATTCCAATTCGGGTTTTCCCTTCTGTTTTTCGTTTAGCTCGAGCAATTCACCTTTTATCATTTCAATATTGCTCAATTTGCCCTTGAAGTTTTTGATATTCTCCTTTCTGTCCTTTTTGAAATCTCTTGTTTTTGGTGTAATTTGCACCAGTTCAAATATCTTATTCCTCAATTTCGTATAATCGAACCCGGAAATATTCTTTTTTATCAAGTCAAATACCTTATTTGCATGATTATCGTCTTCAATGGAGTATGAAAGTCCGCGCATAACAAGGGTGCGGAATATCATATAATCTTTTTGACTGAATTTACCAAATAATCCCAGATCATCGATGAATTCGGATGATTTTGGAGTTAATTCCATAATGTCCTTTCCATTGTCCAATTTGATTTTCACCTCTTTTTTCTTGTATTTCCTATTGACGAAAAGTTTGTCCGGATATTTGAAAAGAGAGGTTAAGATTGCATCGAGAACGGTTGTTTTCCCGGATTCATTTTTTCCGAAAAATATATTGAATCCGGATAGATTAATGGATTTATTTTTAAAGATACCGAAATTTTTAATTTCGACTGAATTTATTTTATAGTTCATTTATCACTAATCCCCTTGTAGGACTCAAAGATCAATTTTTTTGCTCTTGTTAAAACCTCATCGGAAACGGTTTCCTTTTTACCTATATCGTTGATCTCTTTGAGAATACTTTTAATTTCGGGTTTAAGCGATTCCACAACCGATACATTTAAATTCCATTCAATGGGGATTTTATGGTTTTTTTCCCAGACACCGTTTATATCATCTTTGATCTTATCGAGCTTATCTATTTCATTGATGTAGCCCTCTATATTAACGAATGCTTTTGTGATAGATGTGGTATTCTTCAACGATTCGGAAATTTGGAGAGAAATATTATTGATTTCAAAGGGGGAGAGGAAGAAATAGTTGTAATCCAAATTGGTGATGTTCTCAGGGACGATTTTTTCAATTTCATGGCTGTCCGAGTCGTATATAGAAAATGCTCTTTTGTCCTTTTCCTTTGCGCTGAGCGGATAAATTGAACCGGGCATGCAACAGAGAACATTATCGAATGTCCATTTTTTAAATGATTTATGGTAATGTCCCATTGCTATGTAAATTTTCTTTTTGATATAGATTAGTGGCAACAGATCCTCGAAATGAATCGGGAAATGCTTTATTTTATCGTTGTCCACATCGATCATACCGAAATCTATACCGATGGGGGATGCATGTAAAAGAATGATGATTTTCTCTGTTTTATTCGTTACAATATCATTTGAAATTCCGGAAAACAGATCGGTGGGTTTGATTTCGTTGTTATATGGAATACCGTATACTGCCACATCACCAATTAGAACCTTATCATACGGTTTCTTATGGAAGTAAGTAATATTTTCAAAATTTGAAAAGAATGATTTCAGTGTTTCCGGATTATCATGATTCCCCGGTATTACAAAGTAATGAATATTTTTATCGGAGCTCCCTATATTTTAAGTTGATGGAAATGTTATCGAAAACATCCCCTGAAATAATAATATTTTTAATTTCATTATTAAGTGCATATTCTCGTATACGCTTGAAGTTTTCAACAATAAAAGCATTTTCTATATCACCCCTGGCATTAAAATGTAAGTCTGAAATGTGTAATATCCTCATATCAATTATTTATATCATAAAATTGATAAAAAATAAAGAAGTTTTTGTGAAACCATTTTGTAACACCAATTTTATATCCGCGTCCAATGGACCCGATTGTTTTCGATGGTGATCGGAATATTGATTTTTGTAGGGGGCGAATCTATTTCGCCACGTTTTGTTAAATTCATATTATCACGGGCGGATATAAAATCCGCCCCTACGGCTTTTGGGCAAACACCCCGTCCTGACCTTCGTCAGTCCACCCCTCTATAGAGGGGAATCTAATACCCCAGCTTCGCTGTGCCTTTCTACAGTGGGGAATTTAGAGATTCTGAAAAAATTTCAGAATGTACTGTGTCAAGCAAATACAAAAATCTCTTGTTTATTGACCACATAATTCACATCATAATCCTGCCCGTTCTTTATCACTCCGTATGTCTGTCTCAATAATTTATGTCC